>DATHGS010000496.1:0-2912 GCA_035490155.1 Candidatus Methylomirabilota bacterium
GCGATTCGGGCAGCGGCGTCTGGGGCTACCAGGTGCAGATCAGCCGGAATGGTGGGTCATATGCCGCGATCACGCTCTCGAGTCGCCGGGCGACGTCGGTAAATCGCTCCCTTAGCCTGACGGGCACCTATCGGGTCCGAGTGCGAGCGCGTGATCGAGTGGGCAACTGGAGCGGCTGGGTTTATGGATCGACTACCTCGGCTCGCATTCTTCAGGACGGTAGCGCTGCCGTCGCCTATTCGGCGGGTTGGGCGCGTTTGTCGAGCACGACTTGGTCGGGTGGCACCGCCCGGATAGCGAGCGGGCCCGGCAACAGCGCGACCGTCTTGTTCACCGGTCGCGGGATCGCGTGGGTCACCGGGCGGGCGCCGAATCGCGGCATCGCACAGATCCGCGTCGACGGCGTTTTTGTCGCGACCGTGGACCTCCGTGCTGCGTCTGTGTCCGCCCGATTGACGGCGTACAGCAAGACGTGGAGCGCAGTCGGGAAGCACAAGCTCTCGATTGGAATTCTCGGCACGATCGGCCGCCCGTCCGTCGTTGTGGACGCCTTCCTCATCCTTCGCTAGCCGAACGGCCGGGCGCAACCTGGCGCCGAGGCGCCCCGATATGCCTTGTTGGTCATGTACGCCGCCGCGGGCTGGTGTTAGGGTTCGGGTCTTCTCCACCGCGAACTGGAGCGGCTCAATGGCGAAGAAGGTTCCGTCGGTCCAACCCTCGGCGTCGAAGCGGGTCAGGGCCGTCGCCGAAAGGGATCGGTCAAACGGCTCAGCTGGGCGATCCCCGAAGTCCGGCGCCTCCCGGACGGCGAAAGCCGTCGGAGCCGCTGTTTCGGAACGACTTCCACTTAAGAACAAGGCCTATCTGCCTGAGCTGAGCCGGCTCCAGATCGAGCTCGTCAAGCTCCAGGAATGGATCCGCCACGAGGGCCTGAGAGTCGTCGTCGTGTTCGAAGGTCGGGACGCGGCCGGCAAGGGCGGGGTGATCAAGACGATCACCCAGAGCCTCAGCCCGCGAGTCTGCCGCGTGGTCGCCCTCACGGCGCCGACCGAGCGCGAAAAGACCCAGTGGTATTTCCAGCGCTACGTGGCGCACCTGCCGGCCGCCGGCGAGATGGTCCTCTTCGACCGGAGCTGGTACAACCGGGCCGGCGTCGAGCGAGTGATGGGTTTCTGCACCGAGGAGGAATACCAGGAGTTTCTGCGCTCGTGCCCGGAGTTCGAGCGGATGCTCATGCGGTCCGGGATCATCCTCGTGAAGTACTGGTTCTCCGTCAGCGACGCCGAGCAGGAGCGCCGGTTCCAGGCGCGGATCAACGACCCTACCAAGCGCTGGAAGCTGAGCCCGATGGACGTCGAATCACGATCGCGCTGGCTCGACTACTCGAAGGCCAAGGACGACATGTTCGCCCACACCGACTTCAAGCAGGCGCCGTGGTATGTCGTCAACGCCGACGACAAGAAGCGCGCGCGCCTGAATTGCATCACCCATCTCCTGAGCCTCGTTCCGTATGAGGACCTCACACCCGACGAAATCGCGCTGCCACCTCGTCAGCAGGACACTGGGTACGTCCGGCCTCCCATGACGGACCAGACCTTCGTCCCCGAGGTGCACTAGCCCCATCGATGGACGTTCGCTGGGTCTCGCCATCCGGGATCGGAGCGCGCGAATGGTCGGACGTGCCGGCCCTTCTCGATCGGGACGACGGCTTCGTCTGGGTCGATGTCGGGTCGTGTGACGAGGCGATGGCCAAGGACCTGGCCGACTGCTTCGGCTTCCACGCGCTGGCTGTTCGGGATGTCCTCGAGCGCAGCCACTTGCCGAAGATCCACGCCTACCCGGATCACCTGTTCGTCGTCCTCCACGCGCCGCAGTCCGGAGAGGCGGGCCACGTCCATCTCGTCGAGCTGGACCAGTTCATCGGCCGCCGCTATCTCGTGACGACGCACGGCCCGGTGGCCGCCGAGGTGCCAATCGAGGTCGTGCTCAAGGACACGAGACATGTGCTCGAGCGGCTCGAATCCGGTCGGACGCAGCCGGCGACTCCCTTCGAGCTGTCGTACGCGATCGTCAGCTCGCTCGTCCATCGCCAGACCGTCGAGCTCGGACGCCTCGCGAAGAGTGTCGCCGCCCTCGAGCAGAACGTCCGCGACGAGACCGGCGACCCCGTCCGTGTCCTGGAGGAGATGTTCCTGGTTCGTCACGAGCTTCTGTCGATCCGCACGATCGCGGCCGAATCCGGCGAGGTCTACGAGCGGATGTCGGCCCTGACGCGAATGATCCCGGCCGAAGCGCCGCCGCTGATCCAGGATCTCATCAACCGATTCGCCCGGGTCCGCAGCATGTCGGACGATGAGAAGGAGTTCGCTCAGGGCGTCATCGACTTCTACCAGGCCCGGACGTCGACGCGGATGAACATGGCGATGGAGCGCCTAGCGCTCATCGCGGCCGTCCTCCTGCCCGTCTCGGCGATCGCCTCGATCTACGGCATGAACCTCATCGTCGGCGAGCGGACGGACGTCACCCAGCTCGTGGTGGTGCTGGCGATCATGGCGATCGTGGTCGGCGCGATGCTCGTGTGGGCAAAGCGGATGAAGTGGTGGTGACGGTAATCGGCCGGTTGTCGCTCGCCGCTAGCCGGTAGAGGCGGTCGCTAGGCGGCGGCGCCGGCGACTCCCGTGACCAAGCCGATCATCAGGTCCCGGGCCTTCTCGTCCGTCAGTCCGCCCTGCGTCAACGACTTCCACGTTTCGAACGACATCGCGTGGGCCACGGCCGCCGTCAAGGTAGGCCGGACCTCGTCCGCGACGCTCCAGCCGCCGGCCAAAGCGTTGAACATGCCCGCCACGCGCTCGTCGAAATGCTCGGTGCCGCCGACGTCGGCGAACATCGGCATGTCGCGGTAGATATTG
>DATHGS010000497.1:0-3278 GCA_035490155.1 Candidatus Methylomirabilota bacterium
TTCTTCAGCGAGCCGGGTCCTCATGGTCGGGCTCTCCTCCAAGGAATCGTCGCTCATCGACATGTCGGTCCTGGCGCGCTGGACGATCAGGCCCCGTCTCCTGAGCGTTCCCGGCGTCGCGAACGTGACCGTCTGGGGCCAGCGTGAGCGCCAGCTCCAGGTCCTGGTCGACCCGCAACGGCTGCGTGATCGGGGCGTGTCCCTGTCGCAGGTGATCGAGACCGCGGGCAACGCGATGTGGGTCTCACCGCTCACCTTCCTCGATGCATCGACGCCCGGCACGGGCGGCTTCATCGACACGCCGAATCAGCGGCTCGGCATCCAGCACATCCTGCCGATCAAGGTTCCGGCGGACCTCGCCAAGGTGCCCGTCGTCCCTGGGAGCAACGGCGTGCAGAGGGTCGATGGTCGTCCCATCCAGCTGGGCGACGTCGCCAACGTCCTCGAGGACCATCAGCCCCTCATCGGCGACGCGATCGTCAACGGCGGCCCGGGTTTGATGCTTGTCATCGAGAAGTTCCCGGGCGCCAGCACGGCGCAGGTGACGAAGGGTGTCGAAGATGCGCTCGACGCCCTGCGACCTGGGCTGACCGGCATTGAGATCGACTCGTCGATCTTCAGGCCGGCGGACTACATCGAGGCGGCGACCGTCAACGTCGGTCTTGCCCTGCTGATCGCGCTGATCCTCGTCGTCCTCCTGCTGGGCGTGCTGCTGAACGATTGGCGCGCGGCGCTCATCGCCCTCGTGACGATCCCGCTGTCCCTGGTCGCGGCTGGGCTGGTCCTGACCCTCCTTGGGATGACGATCAACGCCCTGGTCGTGGCCGGGCTCGTGCTCGCGCTGGGCGTCCTGATCGACGACGCCGTCGTCGGCTTCGACAGCGTGATCCAGCGGCGCCGTCAGCCGGGTGCCGAGGACACCGACCGGTCGCCGATGTCGATCGTCCTCGCGGCCACGGCCGAGGCACGCGGCGGCATCGGATACGCGCTGGTGATCCTGGGTTTCGCCATCGTGCCGGTGCTGTTCATCGGCGGGATCGCCGGCATCTTCGTGCCGTCGCTCGCCCTGGCCTACGTGCTGGCGGTGGGGATTTCGGCATTCGTGGCGTTGACCGTCACCCCGGCGATATGCCTATTCACCCTGTCTCGAACGTCGGCCACTCGGCGGGCGTTCCTGACTGGTTCGCGTCCGCGGCGGAGCTACACGGCGGCACTCGAGCGGATCATGCGTCGGACGCGAGTCGCCATGTCCGCCGTCGGGATTGCCACGATCGGGGCCATCCTGCTGTTCGGCGTGGCGGTGGCACCCCAGGTCGCCAAGTCACCGCTGCCGACGTTCCGGGAACCCAACCTGCTCATCCACTGGAACGGGACACCCGGCACCTCGCATGCCGAGATGACCCGCGTGATGGCACTCGCCGGAGACGAGCTGCGCTCGATCCCGGGTGTTCAGGACGTGGGCGGTCACGTCGGGCGAGCCGTCCTTGCGGACCAGGTCGTCGGCACCGATTCGGGAGAGCTCTGGCTGAGCTTCGACCCCGCGGCCGACTATGACAAGACGCTGGCAGCCGTCCAGAACGTGGTCGACGGCTATCCGGGGCTTCGCCGGACGACATTGACCTATTCCGCCGAGCGAGTGGGCCAGGTCGCTGCCGCCACGGACGCCGACCTCGTCGTCCGCGTCTACGGCCAGGACCTGAACACGCTGCGAAGTACCGCGGAGACTGTCAAGGGGGCGGTTGCCGGCGTCGGCGGGGTCGCCAGCGCCAGCCTCGAACGACAGGTCCAGGAGCCGACGCTCAACATCCAGGTGGACCTCGCCAAGGCAGAGAGCAAGGGCATCAAGCCGGGGGACATCCGTCGCGCCGCGACGACCCTGCTGTCGGGCATCCTCGTCGGCAGCCTGTTCGAGGATCAGAAGGTCTTCGACGTGGTCGTCTGGGGCGTACCGGAACTCCGGCAGAGCCTCAACAGCATTGGCGACCTGCTGATCGACACGCCCGCCGGGGGCCAGGTGCACCTGCGGGACGTGGCCGATGTCAGCATCGGGCCGGCCGAGAGCGTGATCGCGCGGGAAGGCGTCTTCCGACGCCTTGACGTCGGCATCACCGTCAGCGGACGCGACATCAACGCGGTCGCCAGCGACATCCACAACGCGATCAGGGCGATGCCCTTCCCGTTGGAGTACCGCGCCGAGATCCTCGGCGGCTACGCGGACCGACAGGCGGCCGAGGCGCGTCTCCTTGCGGCCAGCATCGCCGCCGCGATCGTGATCTTCCTCCTCCTGCAGGCGGCCTTTGCGAGCTGGCGCCGGGCGTTCCTCATTTTCGTCGCTCTCCCGGCATCGATTGCTGGCGGCGTTCTGGTCGCTGTCGCGGCCGGCACGTTCTCGCTCGGCACCCTTCTTGGTCTCTTCACGGTGCTGGCGATCGCCGTCCGCAACGGGATCATGCTGGTCACCCATTTCCAGCGCCTCGAGCGTGAGGGCGAGGCGGTCGGCCCCGCGCTCATCCTGCGGGGTGCCGCAGAGCGACTCACCCCGATCGTGACGACGGCTGCCGCGACCGCGCTTGCCTGCCTGCCGTTCATCGTCCTCGGCGACCGGGCCGGTTACGAGCTCATCCGGCCGATGGCGGTCGTGATCATCGGCGGCATCGCCAGTTCAACGCTCGTGAACCTGTTCCTCGTGCCCGCGCTCTACCCGTTGTTCGCCTCGAGCCCGCAGCCGGATACGTCGAGCGAGCCGATCGGTGACCAGCCGGTCTTCGAGCCGACAACCGCAGGATAGGAGCGGAAACAAGATGCAGTACCGTCGCCGGGCCCTCGTGGTCCTCTTCGTGGCATCGCTCGCGCTGTCTGGGTGCGGCAACTCGTCCGATGCAGCGCCGGCGGGCGCAGTCGAAGGAGTGACCGGGAACCCACTCGAGGTCACGGTCTCGGCCAAGGCCGCGGAACGGCTGGGAATCCAGACGACCGAGGTCAAGGGAACGCTGGCCGGACGGACGTCCGTTCCGTATGCGGCGGTCCTGTACGACGCTCAGGGCGACACCTGGGTGTACGCAACCTCAGCACAGGACGTCTTCGTTCGGACCCAGGTCCGCGTCGACAGGATCGACGGTGACGTCGCCCTGCTTCTCGACGGCCCACCGTCGGGAACGTCGGTCGTGACCGTCGGGCTGGCCGAGCTGTATGGCGCCGAGACGGGCGTCGGCGACCCCGAGTGACGTCGGACAGGGGCCACCAGTCATGATGCGCCGGATCATCGCCGCGAGCATGCG
>DATHGS010000498.1:0-3145 GCA_035490155.1 Candidatus Methylomirabilota bacterium
CCGATCCACGACCCCCAGCGGAGGAACGCGGCGATCCGCGGCGGACGTGTGCCGGTCGAGTCGGCGTCGGTGGCCTCGCCGCCGACGCCGGCCGGGCCGTCGAGCGCGGCATCGGCCAGGCGATAGAGGCGCGGCACGACACCGAACAGGGTCTCGTCGAAGAACGCCAGCGCGGTCCGGACCTCGTCGAGCGGCGTCGGGGCGACGGTTCGCAGGTCGGCTGTTCGCCAGAGGAGCGTGATCTCCTCGCGGAGACGCCGCCGCAGGTCGCGATCCTCCGGCGTCGGGAGGTCGTGATCGTCGAGCCGGGCGAGGATCCGCTCGACGCGGCGGAGGGCCAGGAGCAGGGTCCGGCGACGAGCCTCGGTCGGGTGGGCCGTCAGGATGGGCGAGATCCGCAGCCGCCCGAGCAGCTCGTCGAGCTCGCCGGAGGAGCCCGCGGAGGCCACACGCCGCAGGTCGGCCAACGTGCCGGCGATGGAATCGGCCGCCGGGCGATCCCGCTCGGACCGCTCTCGGCGCCTGGCAGCCCGGACCCGATCCCGCTCCTCGGCGAGGTTGACGAGCCGGAAATAGAGGCTGAACGCGCGGATGACGATCTCCGCTCGGCCGACATCGAGCCCCGCCAGCTCCGCCGCGAGGGCATCCCGGTCGGTCGGATCGTCGTCGCGACGCAGCCGGATGGCCGCCCGGCGGATGCGCTCGACGAGGTCGAGAAGGTCGCGGCCGGCCTGCTCGGCGATGACCTGGCCGAGGAGCGAGCCGAGCAACCGGACCTCGAGGGCGAGGGGGTCACGGGCGCGACCGGTCCCGACCGTCAGCGGTTCGGCCCGGACGGCGACATTGGCATACTCGCGCGCCGAGGATCTCCGGCCGCTCATGCTGTCGAAACCGTCGGTTCCGCCCACGGTGCGCCCGGTCGAGGGACACCGTTCCGCATCACGGGTTTCACGGTCCCGCAACCTTTCGGGAGCCCGACCTTTCGTAGGCTTGTATCGTGGCCGTCGTGGCAGTGCCGGAATTCGAACGTCGCGCGGAAGCGGGCCAGCTCGAGCAGCTCCGCTTTCTCCACCATGTCGCCCGTCTCGCGACGACGGCGCGGACGTGGGACGAGCTCCTCGAGACGGTCGTCGACGGCACCCGCGACGCGCTCCACGCCGATGTCACCTCGCTCTACCTGCTCGACCGCGATGGAGCGTACCTGACGCTGGCGGCGACGACCGGTCTCGACCGTTTCCAGATCGGCCGGGCCCGGGTGCCGTACGGCGAGGGCGTCACCGGACGGGTTGCCGCCTCGCGCGAGCCGCTCGTGATCCCCGACGTCGGGCTGGACGCGCGCTTCCTGTGGGTCCGCGGCCTCGACCAGCGTCGCTTCGTCACCTCGATGGTGTCCGTGCCGCTCTCGTGGCACGACCAGGTCGTCGGGGTCCTCAACATCCAGACGGAGCAGCACCGCGATTTCACGGCCGACGACGTCGCCCAGCTCGGGGCGATCGCCGACCTCCTCGCCGGCATCGTCGAGAAGGGCCGCCAGCAGGCGGAGGCCGAGGCGAGGGTCGAGGCGCTTCGCGCGATTGACGAGGCTCGCAGCGAGCTGATCGCCCTCGTCACCCACGAACTGCGCACGCCACTCGCAGTCGTCCGCGCCTACACGGAGTTGCTCGCGGACGACCCGCCCCTCGAGGACCGCGAATCGCGCGACCCGGCCAGGCGGGCCCAGCGTGCGGCCTGGCATTCGGCGACGCTCGAGCAGGTCGAGCGGCTCGACCGTCTCGTCGACTCGATCCTGGCGTCGGTCCGCGTCGTCCCCGACGTGCCGGCGGCCGTCATCCCGACCGACATCGACGCCACGATCCACGAGGTCGCCGCCTCGATCGAGCCGATCGTCCGCCAGCATCGCCTCGATGTCCTGCCGGGGATCGCGCTCCACGCCCTGGCCGATCCACCGCGGCTTCGCCAGATTCTCGAGCACCTCATAGAAAACGCAGTCAAGTACGCGCCGCCGGACACGACGATCACGATCGATCGATCGCTGGTCGAAGGATCCGTCCGGATCGGCGTGACCGACCAGGGACCCGGTGTCCCGGAGGAGTGGCGTGAACGAATCTTCGAGCCGTACGCGCGGCGCGACACCCACACGGCGCGCGGGTCCGGGATCGGACTCTATGCGGCCAAGCGGCTCGGCGAATCCATGGGCGCCCGCCTGTGGTGCGAGCCGGCCGATCCGACCGGCGCCCGGTTCGTCGTGGCACTCCCCGCTGCGGCCGGGGTGTAACGTCCGATGATGACGATGTCGACCCGACCCCTCCGCATTCTCGTCGTCGACGACGACCCGGCGATGGTCGGGGCGATCACCGCGCTCGTCGGCACCGAGGGCCACCAGGTCATCACCGCCTACGACGGCCTGACGGCCGTGAAGCGTTTCCGCGAGGAGTCGCCCGACATCGTCCTCCTCGACCTGGCGATGCCCGGTCCCGACGGCTTCACGGTCGCCGGCCAGATCCGGGCGTCCGGATCCGCCCCGATCCTCGTCGTGTCGGGCGAGAGCGCCGAGGCGGCCAAGGTCAAGGCGCTCGGCATCGGCGCCGACGATTACCTCGTCAAGCCCTTCGGCAAGGCCGAGCTGCTGGCGCGGATCGCGGCCGTGATGCGGCGAGTCGATCGGGCCACAGGCGCGGCCACGTCCGGGCCCCTCTCGGCCGGTGAGCTCTACCTGGAGCCGGCCCGCCACGAGGCACGGGTCGGTGAGACGGGGCTCGTCCTCACCCCGACCGAGTTCCGCCTGCTCGAGGCGCTCGTCCGCGCCGCCGGCGACATCGTTCCTCATCACCTGCTGGCGCGAGCCGGCTGGCCGGCCGAATCGGATCCCGATCTCCTCTGGCTGAAGCCGCACCTGGCCCGCCTCCGCTCGAAAGTCGAGGGCGCGGGCGGCCCGCGGATCCTGGCCGTACGGGGCGTGGGTTACCGGATCGACGCCGACGTGGTCACGCCGGAGTTCGCAGCCGCGGAATAACACCCGGCCGTCCCGGAGACGGCCGGCCCGAAGATTCAGGCGAGGGCGAAGGCGGCCTGACCGGCGACGTCGTGCGCCTGGTCGACGCAGCCCACCCGGCAGCCGCGCGCGTCGCGGCCGGCCAGCGGCTGG
>DATHGS010000499.1:0-6826 GCA_035490155.1 Candidatus Methylomirabilota bacterium
CGACGACATCGCCGCGGGTCGACCCGCACACATCGGTCTTGCCGGGTCCGCCCTCCTCGGCAGCCGGCTGCTGACGAAGGACCTCGCATTCCCCGACGACGAGCGCGATATTTTTCACCTGCGCGGCCTGTTGCCGGACCGCGTCCTGTCGATCGAGGAGCAGGTCGAGCTCGAGCTCGAGCACCTCCGCGTCAAGACCGACAGCCTCGAGCAATACATCGGCCTGGCCGCCCTCCAGGACCGCAACGCGACGCTCTTCTACCGGCTGCTTGCCGAGCATCTCGGGGAATTCATGCCGATCGTCTACACGCCGACCGTCGGCCGGGCCACGCAGGAGTTCAGCCACATCATCCGGCGCACCCGCGGCACGTGGATCACGCCCGCGGACACGCACCGCATCCCGCAGCTGCTGCGTCAGGGCCCGTTCGACGACGTTCGCCTCATCGTCGTGACCGATAACGAACGGATCCTCGGTCTCGGCGACCAGGGCGCCGGTGGCATGGCCATCCCGATCGGGAAGCTCGCCCTGTACACCGCCGCCTGCGGCATCTACCCGAGCCTGACCCTGCCGGTGTCGCTCGACGTCGGAACGGACAACCCGGCGCTGCTCGCCGATCCTCTCTACCTGGGTCACCGGGCGCCGCGCCTTCGCGGAGCCGAGTACGACGCGCTCGTCGAGGCGTTCGTGGCCGGTGTCGAGGAGGTCTGGCCGGGTTGCCTGATCCAGTGGGAGGACTTCAAGCAGCAGAACGCGCTGCGGATCCTCGAGCGCTACCGGACGCGCGTCCTGTCGTTCAACGATGACATCCAGGGAACCGCGGCAGTCGTCCTGGCAGCGGTCCTCGCGGCGCTGCGGGCGACGGGTCGGCGTCTCGACGAGGCGCGGATCGTGCTGGTTGGTGCGGGAGCGGCGGGGATCGGGATCGCCCGGCTGCTTCGCCTCGCGATGGTCGAGGCCGGCCTCGACGGGCGGCACATCCGGGACGCGATCGCGCTCGTCGACAGCCGCGGGCTCGTCCACGAAGGGCGGTCCGACCTCGACGAGCTGAAGGCCGAGCTGGCCGTGGCGGCCCCGACTGGCGGAGATTCGCTGCTCCAGACGATCCGGAATCGCCGGCCAACCTTCCTCGTCGGCGCGACCGGGATCGCCGGCACGTTCGACGAGGCGGTAGTCAGGGCGATGGCCGACAGCCTCGGGCCGACCGAGGTCCCGACGATCCTTCCGCTGTCGAACCCAACTTCAGCGGCCGAGGCGACGCCGGCCGACTGCTTAGCCTGGACTGGTGGCCGCGCCATCGTCGCGACCGGCTCGCCATTCGATCCGGTCACGGTCGGCGGGCGGCGCGTTGACATCGGCCAGGCGAACAACGTATTCATCTTCCCGGGCGTCGGCCTCGGTGCGATTGTTTCGGACGCTTCGACGGTGACCGACGAGATGTTCCTGGCCGCGGCGCGCGAATTGGCGGCCGCGGTCGAGCCCGACCTCCTCGCCGCCGGCTCGCTGTTCCCGCCGATCTCCTCGCTGCGGGACATCTCGTGGCGAATTGCCGTCGCCGTTGCCGGCGAATCTCACGCGACCGAGGTGGCCGACGCGATGTGGTGGCCGGAGTACGTGCCGTACGTCCGGAACCGGGTCGAGGAGCGGCGGCGGGTCGTCGAGGCCTAGCTCAGGCGGCCGTATCCTCCGGCTCCGCGGCCTCCATTCCGAACGTCGTCCGCATCGGTACTTCGTGAAGGAACAGTACGAGGATCGCCGCAAGCACGGCCGCCACGATCCCGGCCCAGAACGTGTTCGCGATCGCGATCGAGATCGCCTCGTGGATGCCCTGGACGATGTTCGGGATCTGCGGCTCGACGATGGGCTTGAAGGCGTCCGGTGTCGCCGCGAGGATCTTCGCCCCGAGGTCGCCGGTGCCGGTCAGGTCGATCTGGCCGCCGCCGGCGCTGAACGCGTCGACCAGCGGCTTCGGCACGCCGGCCGCGACGAGCTGCACGGGGATCTCGGTCTTGATCCGGTCCGCGAACAGCGTTCCGGCGATCGTCAGACCGACCGTTCCGCCGATCTGCTGGAAGAACGTCAGGCTGCTCGTCGCCACGCCGATCCGGTCGGGCGACACCGCGTTCTGGACGATCAGGGTGAACACCGCGAACGACGGCCCGATCCCGAGCCCGGCCAGCGCCATCCACAGCCAGAGGATGGGGCGGTCCGTTTCGGTCCTGAGGTTGGTCATGAGGAACAGCGACAGGCCGAGCAGCAGCAGCGACCCGAACATCAGGTACTTGTAGCGGCCGATGCGGGCCACGATCTGGCCCGACGCGACCGCGCTGAAGATCAGCCCGGCGAGCAGCGGGAGGATGTTGTAGCCCGATTCGGTTGCGCTGGCGCCGGCGACTGCCTGAAACCAGCGCGGCAGGAAGATGATCCCGGTGAGGAACCCGAAGCCGGCGAAGAACATCGCGGCGACGGAGATCGTGAAGGTCGGCAGGCGGAACAGGGTGAGCGGGACGATCGGATCGGCGGCCCGTGACTCTATCCACAGGAATACGAGGCCGAAGACCACGCCGACCAGCATCAGGCCGCCGACGGCCGGATCCGTCCATTGCCCGCTCTGCTTGTTCGACAGTCCGACGAGAAACGGCGCGACGGCGGCGGTGAACGCTGCGGCGCCGACGTAGTCGATGTTCTGGCCGGCCTCGGGGCGGCGGATCGCCGGCAGCAGGCGCCACAGGATGAACAGCGAGATCAACCCAATCGGGATGTTGATGAAGAAGATCCAGTGCCAGCCGACCGTGTCGGTGATGAACCCGCCCAGACCCGGGCCGACGAGCGACGACAGGCCGAAGACAGCGCCGAACGAGCCCAGGTACTTGCCGCGTTCGGCCGGTGTGTAGAGGTCGGCCACAACGGCGAGCGCGATCGGGAAGATGGCCCCGCCACCGAGACCCTGCAATCCGCGGAACAGGATGAACTGCTCCATCGACCCGCTGAGCCCGGCAAGGGCCGAGCCGAGGAGGAACAGGCTCACCGCGAAGATGACGATCGGGCGGCGGCCGTAGAGGTCTGACAGCTTGCCGTAGATGGGCCCGCTGATCGTCGAGGTCAGCAGGTAGATCGTGACCGACCAGGTGTAGAGCGTGTTCCCGTTGAGGTCCGTGATGATCTTGGGGAGCGCCGTCCCGACGACCGTCTGGTCCAATGCGAACAGGAACATCGCGAGGAGCATTGCGCCAAGGATCTCGAGCTTGGCTCGTGGCGAGAGGTGGAGCGCGGCCTCCGCGGTCGCATCGGTCATCAGGTTCCTCCTGGGGCGTGGAGTTGCAATCGTGACATGAATACTGACCAGATTCCGTCAGGAAAGTCATCGGTCCGGCGGTGGCGAGTCCGACCGATTCGACGACATTCCTCAGGCTCGGCGCATGGAATTTACGGTCTGCGTGTCGCCAAGGTGACAGGCAGGGACGAAGCAACCGGGCGATGCGAACGTCTCACGGCTACACGTCCGGAGGACATCAGATGCGCTCGAGGTTTCCGCGGGTCACCAGTTTGGGGATCCTCGTCAGCCTGTTTCTTGTGGGCTGCGATAGCGCAGCCGTCCCCAGCCCGTCAGCCGCCCCAGCCCAACTATCGGGATCGACTTCGACGACTGCGACCCCTTCTTCGGCTTCCGGTCAGTCCCGCGCGCCGACTCCGAGCGCATCCGCCGCGCCTCCCAGCAAGCCCGCCGTATGGCTCGACGCTGGTCGCCTCGGTGAACCGCGAAATGCCACCCATGTCGTAATCGTGGGTAGCGGCAAGGTGCTGGTCGTGGGCTCGGACTACATGACGTCATGGCTTTCTGCATGCGGAGCCTCGACTGACGGGAGTGACTCCGTCGAGATCGGCAATCCACAGACCGGCGTCTGGAAGAAAACGACCAAGCTACCGAACCTGCGAGATGCGCCGGCCGTGGTCGCCCTGCCCGATGGTCGGGCGCTGGTGACCGGCGGCGCGGCAGGCGAGAACATCGGCTGGTCCGCTTACTCGAGCACGTACGTCTTCGACCCGGCGACGACCCTTTGGTCCCGATCCGGCCTCCTGAACACTGCGCGCACGGCGACGGCCGCGGCGGTCCTGCTTGACGGGCGAGTCCTGGTGACGGGCGGCACATTCCTCGACCGGGCGTCGCAGGATGCGACGCGGACACTCGACACGGCCGAGATCTGGGACCCAGGGTCTGGAGCCTGGAGGCAGACGGGACCGCTGGCAACGCCTCGCTCGGGGGCATCCACAGTGACCCTCGAGGATGGTCGCGTCCTGATCGTCGGCGTGCCGAAGAGCCCGGAGAACGACATTGAGACCCCGGCGTCTGCCGAGGTCTACGATCCCGTCTCCGGTCGATGGAGCTCGGCCGGGACGCTGAGCGCGGCTCGGTTCGGGTTTGTTCTGGTGGCGTTGCGCGACGGCGGGGCGATCGCCGCGGGCGGCTTCAGCGAGCTTGGCGCGACGGGCTATGGGTATCTGTCAACTGTGGATCGGTTCGATCCGGTGTCGAACTCCTGGTCGCCGACCGACAAGCTTCCCAATGCCGTGGCCGGCGCAACCGGTATCCGGCTGACGGACGGGCGCGTGCTGCTCGCGGGCGGATCCGCCCGCCAGCCTGAGCAGACCAGCGACGATCCCGGGTCGTTCGTGTCCGGTCTAACAGCTGACGCCGAGCTGTTCGACCCAGGAGCAGGCATGTGGACTGCCACGACCCCGATGCCAAGCCCACGGGCCGGCGCGTCCGCCGTGCTCCTCGCCGACGGATCCGCGGTGTTCGCCGGCGGCTCGGTGTCTGAAGGGCCCTTCGCGACCCCGGGTTGTCCGGAAGCCCACCCGCAAGTGGTTCGTTATGTTCCCGGATCCTGACCTTGCGTAACCTCCTGCGGGTCGTCCGCGGCTTGGCCGTCGTGGAGGTCGTCCTGTCGCTTGTGGCATTGCCATTGGGGGTGGTCGCGCTTCGCAGTGCAATTTCAACGGACGTCGGCGACAACGGAATGGGCGACACGTTCGCTCTCGGCACCGGCCTGACCCTGCTCGTCGTCGGGGTCGCGGGTATCGTCCTTGGAAGCACCCTCGCGATTCTTGCGACGCGTGCGCTCCCGGACCCAGTCGAGGTGGACCGGTCACGCCGAACCGTACTCGCGGCGGCTCTGCCGGTCGCCGGTTTTGAGGTTCTACTGTCGGCGGTCGTCGGCGGCGGTTGGTTGCTCAACGCGAGCGCGATCGCCGCGTTTGCAGTCGGGTTCCTCGTCGTTGCCATCACCTCCCGCCGGCGCGGCGAACCCGTTCTCGCCGGTGCTCTCGCGGTCGCGCTCCTTGCGCTTGGGGTGTTTCCGCTGTTGGGTCAAGCGTCGCAAAACGACACCGGCGCCCGCAGGGCGGAACGGGTCGCCCTCTTGCCCGTCGAGTGGCAGGCGGCCGTTGCTGCCGCTACTGCCGCGGCGCCCGACAGGTGGGCCGTCCCGACACTCAGCGCAAGGGTGACCGACTACGCGCCCTCCGAGGAGGGCGGTTTCCTGCCGGCGGGGCTGGTCGGTCAGCTGCTTCGCGGGATCATCGTCGTCGACTGCGCCGGTTCGGAGCGTCTCGAGGTCGTGGCTCGGGATCGCGATGCTCCAGCCGACGTTGCACCGGTCGTCCTCGGCACGACCACCTGTCGTCCTGAGCCGCAGGTCGTGACGATCGCGATCCCGATCTTCACGGTTGACTCAGACCCCTCAGCGACGTATGTCCTTGGCATCGCAGTCGACCCGGTCAATGAAGGTCCCACCGGCGGGATGAACCGGGCGTTGTTGCTGGTCGCCCTGACCGATACGCCGGACCCCGATCGAGAGGCGCTCCTCGCGCCATTTGTTGCCGCGTTCGGCACGGAGGAACCGCGCTGATCAGCTGCACGCCTGCGAGATGTCGACACACGACTCTCGCATACGATCGACCGGGCAGTATCTCGTGATGCCCGCAGATCCGGGTTCGGGGACTCACATGAACGATCGTCAACGGTCGAAGGCTTCCTCCAGAAAAGAACCGCCCCCGGCGGACGTCCCAGACGTCGATGCATCACAGGTCGGCTTCCCGGACGATGCCGCCCGCGAAGCCTTCATCGTGTCCGCCTACAACGAGCACCACGCGGCGGTCTTCGCGTTCCTGGCCCGCTCGACGCTCGACCGGACGCTCGCAGAGAACCTCCTTCACGAGACCTACCTCCGGTTGACCAAGGAGGTCCGTCAGGACGCTGCGCCGCGCGACGCTCGCGGCGTCCTCTTTCGTGCCGCGTCGACCCTGGTAATAGAGCGCTCTCACCGCCCGCCGACCGCTGCCCGTTGGCTCGGCCGTTACGACCGCAAGAAGCCCGGCCGGATCACTGCGCCGTCGCTGGAAGCGCATGCCATGACGTCGCACCCGATCACGGATATCGAGCAGGCGCTCGACGGGCTCAGCATCGACGCCCGGGTCGCTCTGCTCCTTTCCAGGGAGGGGTTCACGGGCGGGGAGATCGCTGCGGCGATCGATCGATCCATCCCCGCAACACGGACCCTGCTCTATCTGGCGCGATCCCGTGTTCGCGTCCGGCGCGAGCTCTTCGCCGCCGAGCGTCCATGAGCATCCACGAAGGGTTCCTGGAGCTGGCGGCGGCAGCGATCGACTTCGATCTCGACGAGTACGACCGTGCTGAGCTCGATCGTCACCTCTCCGGCTGCGCCGACTGCCGGCGAACCGTCGCTGCATTTCGCGACGATGCCGCCGCAATCGCATCCGCTGCCCGGCCGAGCCTGTCACCCGGCCGGTCTGTGGCGATCCTCGCCG
>DATHGS010000500.1:0-2610 GCA_035490155.1 Candidatus Methylomirabilota bacterium
GCAAACGCCTCGTCGTCGAGCATGCCGAGCTCGCCGAGTCGCGTGATCGCGCCTTCAACGAGATCGACTTGGTAGCCCGCCGACGTCAGTCGACGCCGAACCTCGCCGATCGAGCGCGCTCTCGCCTCGAGGAATCGCGCCGCGGCCTCCAGGACGACGGCCGGATCGTCGACGGCCGCCCGCCGCTCGCGTTTCTCGGCAAACGACTCGCGCCGCCGACCCGCCACTCGAGCCTATTCCGCTTCTGCGATGCCCTCGACGGGGACGGCGACCTCGTTGATCTTGCCGCGGATCCGTCGCTCGATCTCCGCCCCGATGTCGGCGTTGGCGCGGAGGAAATCCTTCGACGCCTCTCGACCCTGGCCGAGCCGCGTCTCGCCGAACGTGAACCACGCCCCGGTCTTCGAGACGACGTCCATCGCCACCCCGACGTCGAGCAGGCCACCTTCCTTCGAGACGCCTTCGCCGTACATGACGTCGAACTCGGCGACCCGGAACGGCGGCGCGACCTTGTTCTTGACGACCTTGACCCGGACCCGGTTACCGACCGATTCGGTACCCGTCTTGATCGTCTCGATCCGACGGATGTCGAGCCGGACACTGGCATAGAACTTGAGGGCGCGGCCACCCGGCGTCGTCTCCGGGTTGCCGAACATGACCCCGATCTTCTCGCGGAGCTGGTTGGTGAAGATGAGCGAGGTGTTGGAGCGGCTGACCGCGCCGGTCAGCTTGCGCAGGGCCTGGCTCATCAGCCGGGCCTGGATGCCGACGAACGAGTCGCCCATCTCGCCCTCGATCTCGGCTCGCGGCACGAGGGCCGCCACCGAGTCGACGACGACGACGTCGATACCGGCCGACCGGATGAGCGTCTCGGTGATCTCGAGCGCCTGCTCGCCGGTGTCAGGCTGGCTGACGAGGAGCTCGTCGACGTTGACGCCGCAGGCGCGGGCGTAGCCCGGATCGAGGGCATGCTCGACGTCGATGAACGCGGCCACGCCGCCGGCCTTCTGGGCCTCGGCGATGACGTGCTGGCAGACGGTCGTCTTGCCCGACGACTCTGGCCCGAAGATCTCCGTGATGCGGCCGCGTGGGATGCCGCCGACACCGAGGGCGAGGTCGAGGGCGATCGAGCCGGTCGGGATGAAGTCGACCTGCTGCCGGGAGACGGCACCGAGCTTCATGATCGAGCCAACCCCGAACTGCTTCTCGATTGCGAGAAGCGCTGCGTCGACGGCCTTGCCGCGCTCCGCCTGCGCTCGGTCCCCCGCACGATCCCCGTTTCGCTCGTCCACGCTTCGCTGACCCGTCATCGCCATTCTGTCGTCACGCTCCTGTCGATCCATCCAACTGCCGACAGGCCGTGCCACGGGCCTCGTGCCGGGCTTTTCAGCCCTCGTCGGTCTCTTCTTCGACCGGCTTCGGCTTGCGCGGCTTCCGGATCAGCTCCGCCTGGGTGGGCGGCGGCTCCGAGAGCGACGTCAGCTTGGGCAGGCCGGCCTTGTCCTTCGGCTT
Source organism: Candidatus Methylomirabilota bacterium (assembly GCA_035490155.1). Lineage (GTDB taxonomy): Bacteria > Chloroflexota > Limnocylindria > Limnocylindrales > CSP1-4 > CF-46. Next base: position 1,513 of record DATHGS010000500.1, read on the forward strand.
CTTCTTCGCTTCGCGGTGGGGACGATCTCGCGAGCCCATCGATGCTCCTCCGCGCTGCCAGCAACGTTAACGATCGACCCTTCACGCGGACTTCTCCGCGCCTTCGCTGCCGATCTCTCGGCCCGCGCGCAGTCGAAGTTCCGGCATGTCGGCTGGGAAGGTGCCGGACCGGATCGACATCCGGATCCTGTCCATGAAGTCTAGGGTGAAGGTCAGGTTGTGACAAGTCGCGAGGCGGTATGCGAGGAGCTCCTTCGCCCGGAAGAGATGGGCGATATACGCCCGTGAGAACCGCCGGCAGAGGAGGCACGGGCAATCCTCCTGGACGGGCCCCGGATCGTCGAGGAATCGCTGGTTGCGAAGATTCAGCCGGCCACCCGGGATCCACAGCTGGCCGTTTCGGGCGACCCGGGCCGGAAGCACGGAATCGAACAGGTCCACTCCCCGGTGAACCGCCTCGAGCAGGTCCGCCGGTGACCCGAGGCCCATCAGGTAGCGCGGTCGCGGATCCGCCGCGAGGAGCGGGACGGCGATGTCGAGCGTCGCGTCGCGCTGAGCGGGCGTCTCGTCGCCGGCCAAACCGCCGAGGCAGATGCCGTCGAACGGCAGACCGGCGATGAACTCGGTGCTGGCCGCCCGAAGGTCCGGCTCGATGCCGCCCTGGACGATCCCGAAGAGGGCCTGGTCAGTGCGCGTGTGGGCGGCGAGGGACCGCTCAGCCCAGCGATGGGTGCGCTCCGTCGCATCGGTGACGACCGCCCGCGGCGACGTCGGTGCGACCGGCTGATCGAAGGCGACCGCGATGTCCGCGCCGAGCGCCTCCTGCACCCCGATCGCGACCTCGGGCGTGAACCGGTGGAGCGTCCCGTCGAGGTGGCTGCGGAACGTCACGCCGTCGTCGTCGACGACCCGCAGATCGCCGAGCGAGACCACCTGGAAGCCGCCGGAGTCGGTCAGGATCGGCCGGTCCCAGGCCATGAACCGATGCAGCCCACCGAGCCGTTCGATCCGCTCGTGGCCGGGTCGCAGGTACAGGTGGTAGGTGTTCGACAGAATGATCGAGGCGCCGACATCGCGGAGGTCGTCCGGCGTCAACGC
>DATHGS010000501.1:0-2574 GCA_035490155.1 Candidatus Methylomirabilota bacterium
CATGGCCGCGGCCTCGAGCGGCCGTCCTGCCCGCCGATAGAGCTCCCGAGCTCGCGTCGCGGCGGCTGCACATTCCTCGTTCCGCTCGATCGCACCGGCGGCGTCGGCAAACTTCTCGTAGAGCTCGGCCTGCTGAACCACGGGCAGGTCCGACGGCATGTTGTCGATCGCTCGGCGGAAGAGCTCGAAAGCTTCCTGCCTGGCCGAGATGCGGCTCGCCTCGCCGGCTCCGGTCATCGCCGCTCGGAACGCCTGCGGCCGGAGGCCCGCTTGCTCGTAATGGCGCGACGCATGGATGACGTTGGCGCCCTCGAGCGTCATCCCGAATTCCGCAGCCTGCGCGTGGAACCTGCGCAGTTGAGCTGGGGGCAACGTTCCGTACACCGCGTCGCGGAGGAGCTGGTGGCGGAAGTCGTAGTAGCCCTTGTCGATGTAGTCGAACGGGTAGAGGATCGACGCGTCGACGAGCTCCTCGATGGTCGGTTCGAGCTCGGCGAGCGGCCGGTCGACCATCCCGGCCATCACGTCCGGGCTGAAGCACCGGCCAAGGACCGCGCCGGCCCGGGCAACCGTCCTCGCCTCGTCCGACAGGCGGTCCAGCCGGGCAAGCACGGCGTCGCCGATCGTGTCGGGCACCTGGGCGTCACGGATCCGGCGACCGTCCGACCGCGCGTCTTCGTCGAGCGCCCCAAGGAGCTCCTCGATGTGAAGGGGGATGCCGTTCGTCCGCTCGTGGACCGCCTCCACGACATCCTTGGGCGCCGGGAGCTCGCCACCGAGGATCAGGGTTGTCGCGATCGCCGTCTGCTCGAGCGTCAGCGGGTGAAGGCGAACCTCCTCGGCATCGCGCTGGCTCAATAGACGAGCTCGCCACTCCCGATGGATCGAGTCGGGCGGGAATTCGTCGGCGCGATATCCCCCGAGGAGGAACAGGGGTCGGTCCAGGCCGTGGCGCGCGAGCTCGCCGATCACCTCGAGGCTGAGCTCGTCGGTCCAATGGAGGTCGTCAAAGATCAGCATCGTGGGACGGTCGATCGCGTCGAGGATGCGGTCGGCGACGCCTCGGACGAGAAGGCGCCGTGCGCCGAGTGCATCGCCGCCATGCGACCCGTCCATCGCCAGCAGGTCCGGACCGAGCGTCCCGAAGGCCGGGTTGTCGCGCATGCCGGTCGCCATCTCGCGGATCGATGCGAGGGGAACCTCACGGTCCTGGGGAGCGACTGATCCACCATCGACGCGGAGACCAGCCGCGATGGCCTTCCGAATCGTCGCCCGAATCAGCCGCGTCTTGCCCAGCCCTGCCTGGCCGGACAGGAAGAGCGCATGACCACGGCCCTTGGCGGCGTCGGCGATCAGATCGTCGACGAGCTCGAGCACGTCGTCGCGGCCCACGATGACAGGACACAGCACGGACCCGACGCGGCTCATGGCGCGAGTGTACGACCAGCCGAAGCCCGTGCATCGGTCGAATGACCGATCACCTCGGCGGCGGCGCGCTACCATCGAATCGCTGTTGCTTCGAGGAACCAATGCTCACGACCGAGACGATCCAGCGGGCGCCGAAAGCGCTCCTCCACGACCATCTCGACGGCGGCCTCCGGCCGCAGACGATCGTCGATCTCGCCCGCGAGTTCGGGTACGACGGCCTGCCGACGACGGATCCCGACGAGCTCGCGCCGTGGATACGGCGCGGCGCCGACCGCAAGTCCCTTGAGCTCTATCTCGAGACGTTCGCCCACACGGTCGGCGTCCTCCAGGAGCGCGACGCGATCGTTCGGGTCGCCGCCGAGTGCGCCGAGGATCTCGCCGCCGACGGCGTCGTGTATGCCGAGGTCCGCTACGCCCCGGAGCTGTCAACCGAGCGCGGGATGACGCTCGACGAGGTCACCGAGGCCAATCTCGAGGGATTCCGGATCGGCATGGAGCGGGCGGCTGCGGCCGGCAACCCGATCGTCATGAAGATGCTCGTCACGGCGATGCGCCAGGCCGCCCGCTCGGTAGAGGTCGCCGAGTGCGCGGTTCGCTGGCGCGACGCAGGCGTCGTCGGGTTCGACGTCGCCGGGCCCGAGAAGGGCTACCCGCCGACCCGCTATCTCGATGCCTTCGAGTACATCCGGCGCGAGAACTTCCACATCACGATCCACGCCGGCGAATCCTTCGGCTTGCCGTCGATCTGGGAGGCCCTCCAGTTCGCCGGGGCCGAGCGGCTCGGCCACGGTGTCCGGATCGTCGACGACATTACGGTCCGTGGCGACGGGTCCGTTGAGCTGGGGCGCCTTGCCGCGTTTGTCCGCGACCGACGCGTTCCGCTCGAGATGTGCCCGACGTCGAACGTCCATACGGGCGCGGCGCCGTCGGTTCGCGAGCACCCGATCGACCTCCTCCGGCGCCTGCGCTTCCGGGTGACGGTCAACACGGACAACCGATTGATGTCCGGCGTCTCGATGTCGTCCGAGTTCGCCGCCCTCGACGAGGCGTTCGGGATCGGCCTCGGCGAGATCGAGTGGATGACGATCAACGCAATGAAGTCGGCCTTCGCCCCGTTCGACGAGCGTCTCAGGTTGATCAACGAGG
>DATHGS010000502.1:0-2512 GCA_035490155.1 Candidatus Methylomirabilota bacterium
ACAGGACGAGGTACGGGACCGTTTCGAGCGCGGCGAGGATGCCTAGCTCGAGCGGACCGACGTGGAGGGCCAGGACCGCGATGAGCGGCAGGGCCACCATCGAGACGTGCGTGCCCAGGGCCGACACGGTCTGACCGACCCACAACGGGCGGAACGCGTCGGCGGCGGCAGCCGGGCGGCGAATCGGGATGTTCATGCTGCGTCCGGCCGATCCGCAACCGTCGGCCGCTGGTCCAGCTCCAGGCGCCCGCTGGTCAGAAGGGCGAGCAGCGCATCGACCACGCTCGGGTCCCACTGCTGGCCGGCCCCGTCGCGAAGCCTCTCAATCGCTTCCTCGACCGACAGGGCAGCACGATACGGCCGGTCGGACGTCATCGCGTCGAAGGCATCGGCCACCGCCACGACCCGCGCGCCGATCGGGATCGCATCGCCGGCGAGGCCGTGTGGATAGCCCGAACCGTCGTACGACTCGTGATGATGGAGAACGATGCTCGCGCCCGAGCTGAATAGATGGAACTGGCGAAGGATGCGGGCACCGATCTCCGTGTGGAGTGCCATCGCCGTCCGCTCCTCGGCGGTCAGCGGTCCGGGCTTCAGCAGGATCCGATCCGGGACGGCGATCTTTCCCAGGTCGTGTACCGCGGCCGCCTGCTCGATGAGCTCGACCACGTCCTCGTCGAGGTCGAGCTCGCGAGCGGTCGCCACCGCGTAGAGGGCGACGCGCTCGGAATGGTGGAACGTGGAGGCGTCGCGATGGTCGACGACCTCGGCCAGGCTCGCGACGGCGGAGCGCGTCTCGCGCTCGAGCTGACGGATGTACTGCAGGGCGCGGGCGATGACTGCGGCAGGTATGACGAGCAGCGTCGTCCAGAACGGCTCGACGATCCAGATGAGGGCGAAGAGGACTCCGACCATCCCGGCGCCGGCCTCGGCCAGGATCGTGCCCCGGCTGTTCGTTCGGACGAGGTAGGCGAGCGACCGGCCGGTGGTGAGGGCCATGATCGCGCACGTCAGGAGGTCGTTCAGAACGTAGTAGACGAGGCTGACGATCACGACCATTGCCACGAGCGGGAGGTGCTCCCGGTTCGTGACCAGCACCCGTGGGTCCCCGATCAGTCTCACCGCGAGTGAGGCGAGCGCGATCGTCAGGATGTAGCTGGACGTGTTGAACGCCAACCGCACGAGCGCCCGCCGGTGGACGATTTCCTCGACGATCACGGCCAGCCCCACCGACAGGGCAGCGAACGGAGGAGGGACGAGGAAGATCGTCGCGATGTGGGTGATCGTGGCTACCGAGACGACCCCGCCGTGCGGCAGCTCCACCGCGACGAATTCGAGCATCACGGAGAGGCCGGTCAGGATCACGAAAGCCGGGATCCACGCCGAATCGTCGGTGTTCCAGCCGGGTCTCGGCAGAAGGAGGCTCGCGGCCGCCGCCGCCGACAGGACGACGACGAGGCGGACGGGCGTCACTGGGACGAGGCGCCGCAACCAGTCGGCGATTGCCTCAGAGAGCCGTGCGCCCGGGGCCCACTGTGCTCGAGTCGTCTCCTGCAACGTTCTCAACCGGATCCTCAGACATGGTCCATCCGGGGAGATTTCCCACGCTGCGCTGGTGCCCCGGTCTGGTCATTGGACCTTCTGCGCCCGGCGGCCGCACCTGTACGAAAGTCCGATCCCGGCCATCCGGCTGACCCTCGGGCAGTCGACCTATTCCAGCCCGAGTTGCGATTCAGTCGGCCGACGCCGGTCCCATCGACAGGAATTCGGTGACGTGCATCAGGCGCAGGAACAGGCGCACCGGGAATGGCATGAGGCGCTGTCTGGGATCGTCGAATAGTCGCGGGTCAATCAGCCGGACCTTCCTACCCATCGTCTCGAGCTCGCAGCCACCCGCGGCCAGGACGTTCTTCACCCATTGGACGTCCGAACCGTAGGTCAGGGCAAAGATGTACTCGTCGCCATGGCGGAAGACGTTGATCGGCGTCCGATAGGTCCGGCCCGACTGGCGCCCGACATACACGAGGATCGCGAAGCCCGGCAGGTGACCCGCGAATCTCCGGCTGACCGGGTTGAAGAACCGCGTCGTGTAGGGCCGCAGGAAGCGGAGAGCCGTCATGGGTGATCTCGTCGCGACGGTCGAGCTGCGAGGTTCACCGACAATGAATTGGAGCGGGAGACGGGATTCGAACCCGCGACATTCTGCTTGGGAAGCAGACACTCTGCCAGCTGAGTTACTCCCGCTCGGGAGGTTGCCATTGTATCGAAGGCGACACTGGGCGACGATGTCCTCTCCTCCCGACGGCCGTGGCCGCCGGCGGTACGCCGCGTCTCATCCCGCGCGAATGCGACGGGTCAGGTGGAGTCGAACCGACGGTCCACGCTCGGGCCATAGATCTCGCGCTCGAGGTTCCCCACGATGATGAAGTCCACCCGGTATCGAGCCACGATCGCACGCCGGCCGGCCGGGTTCGCGGAAATGTAGAGCGCCTCGAGATCAGCACGCCGCCGG
>DATHGS010000503.1:0-2374 GCA_035490155.1 Candidatus Methylomirabilota bacterium
TGGTCGGGCAACAGCTGGTCCGGGTCCTCGTGGTCCGGCAACAGCTGGTGGGGCAACAGCTGGTCCGGGTCCTCGTGGTCCGGCAACAGCTGGTCGGGTAATAGCTGGTCCGGCAACAGCTGGTCGACCGCGAACTGGAACTGACCTCGACCTGATCCCCTGGCTCATCGACGAGCCCGACCAGCCTACGGGCGGTCGGGCTCGATCCTTTCTGCGAGCGTACTGGCCAGGAGAATGCCGTTCGCCCAGTACGTACCGGTCCCACCCGACGGCAGCAGGTCGAACGTTGCTCCACCGTCATACGCCTCAAGAGCCGCGCTGGCGACGGTAGCGCCATCGACCCGGTCGCCCAGCCTCAGGTCACCGATCCGCCGGCCGTCGGGCAGGCCGTGGCCCGGCGATACGTCGACCGTCCGCCCGTCCGTCAGGACGAGGTGGACGACTCGATGCGTTGTCGGGACGGGGGTCGAGCCGACTTCGAGGATGCTGGCCGGAACCCGGTGGCCGAGCTCGTCGGCCGTCCAGACCGCCATCCCGGGGCGCAGGTCCTCGACCGGATACTCGCCGTCGGGTGTGGCAATCCGGGTTCCCCGGGCGAGGCAGATCGGGCACGGCGGTTGGCCCGAGGGGTCGCGACGATCGAGTGCGATTGTGCCTCCGGCGTCGATCGTGCCGACAACGTGCCAGCCGGCCCCCTCGTTCGACGGGTCGGCCGCGACGTAGTCGAAGCCCAAGCGCCCGTCAGCGCTCGTCAACACCAGGGCGCGGAGCATCTTCCATTCGCGGTAGATCGCAAGGACCTGGGCCGGCGTCGGATTGGCAGCCGGGTCGATCCCGAGGTGAGCCGCGATCGCGGCATAGGTCGGGGCGTCGGATCGGATCGCCGCCAGGTGCTGGTCGGCGAGCTGCGCCTCGTCGGAGCGTGCGATCGGGTAGAAATCCGGGTCGCAGAACAGTGGTCGCCCCACCTGGTCGACGAGCCGGTAGCGCAGGTCGGGCGCAGTAAGTGGGGCGTCCGAAGCTGCCGGGGTGGCCCCTCCACCTGGACCCGGAGTGGTTCCGGGCTCGATCGTCGCGCCGGGTTCGCTGGACGCCGTCGAGGCGGTGGCCGCGATGCCGGTTGCGCCCGGAGCCGGGGAGGAGCCGGATGGCGATCCGGTGCAGGCCGCAGAGAGGGCCACCAGCGCCACGAGGAGCAACCGTCGCATGCCGTCCATCATGCGCCCGACGCGCGATGTCCCGACGCGGTTTCCGAGTCCCTCGAATCACGCGGCGCGGGCTCCGGACAAAGGATGAGGCCCCCGGCGGTGCCGGGGGCCTCGTGACTCGACGAAGTGGACCGGCTACGGCGTCAGCTTGCTGATCCGCGTCGACCAGTTGCCGAGCGCGGCTCGCTTACCCGGCCCATGGCTGGCGCCGCCGCATGTACCGAGCAGGTTGTCACCGGATCCGCCCACGAAGAAGGGGCCTCCCCAGTCGGTGTAGGTGCAGGCCTGGGCGATGTACTCGCTGGCGATCCAGATCGAGTTGCCATCCACCGCGGCCGCCCCGTAGTCACCCCAGCGGGTGCGTGGCGGGTTGCCGACCTGCGACTTGTAGCACGTGAAGCCATCGTCCTGCGCCGCACCGGTTCCGCCCGGGACGACGCTCCATGGGCCGACGCCGACGATCGCGTCGATGGACGCGACAGCCGCGCTCGGGTTGAGGGTGTCGCCGGTTGCGGTGAAGGCCATCACGCCTCGTCCGCTCGCGGTGACCCCGATAGCGGGATAGGTGAAGTCGTGCCCGGTGGCTCCGAGGTAGCCCTGCATGGCGACCTTTGCCGAAAGTGAGCCCGTCGAGACGTCCGGTTTGACGATGAACCATTCGATGCCGGCCCGCTGCGGGCCACTGTCGGGATTCAGGGCCGTGTCGAGGGCGCCCCACAGCTTGCCGTTCGCGAACATGACCTGCTGCATGCGGGTGTCATTCGAGTCAGGCTTGGAGATGACCTCGTTATGCGCCGGCTGACCACCGAACAGCAGCCGCCAGCAGCCAAAACCGGCGATCGTGGACGTCGTCGTGTCGTTGATGCAGTAGCCCTGGGGGGTATCCGTCGTCGCGAGGGTCCCCGAGCCGGGCTGTTGCTGCTTTGGCGGAACGCCGTATTGCCCCACGCTCAGCACCTTGTTGGAGAGGTTGAGCGCAGGGGATGCGGTATTCAGTGACGAAGTGTTCGTCAGCGACCAGACCACGAGCTTGGACGAGGTGTGAGAGCCGCCGAAACCGGCTACCGGGTTCGTGGCCTCGTCACCGGCGTTCGAGCTCAGGAAGTACTCGGTCCCGCCCGCGTTCAGGTCGAACGACGACGTGGCAGGTGACTGGGCCGGCCAGA
>DATHGS010000504.1:0-2767 GCA_035490155.1 Candidatus Methylomirabilota bacterium
GGCGTGGAGGAGATCCCGGTCGAGCAGAGGGAGCCCGCCCCGTGTGTCGGGAACACGCTGACGAAGTCCTCGTGCGGCAGGATGATGTCGTGGAGGGAGTGGAACATCTGCCGAGCGAACGGCAGCGCGTTGGCCTCGCCCAGGAGGTCTGTCCGCCCGACGGCGCCGACCAGCAGTGAGCCGCCCGTGAAGAGGAGCAGCGGCTCGGCGGCTCGGCTCGTGTCGGCCACGGCATAGGCGACGTGCTCCGGGGTATGGCCCGGCGTCTCGAGAGCCGCGAACCGCAAGGAACCCACGTCGAAGCTCTCGCCGTGACGAACCGGGCGATGGTCGTGGGCCAGCTTCGCCCCGGCACCGATGACGTGGCTGGCACCGGTCAGCGCAGCCAGCTCCCGGCCGCCGGAGACGTAGTCGTTGTGGAGGTGTGTCTCGATGACGTGGCTGATCCGGACGTCCGCGGCGCGTGCTGCCTCAAGGTAGACGTCGACGTCGCGGCGAGGGTCGACGACCGCCGCCAGACCGGCCGACTCGTCGGCGATAAGCGTCGAGAGGTGGCCGAGGCCGTCGATGACGAACTGGCGCAGGAGCATCGTCGACGAGGTTACATCGGCCGGCTCAGTCGCCGCAGGGGTGGTCCAGGCGAAGGCGCCGTCCGAGCACCGGAGCGAGCGGGCTCAAACGCCCGTGAGCGAGGAGCGCAGGCGGCAACGCGCGGATGGGCCGCCAATACGGCGATCCCGAAGGTCTTGAAACGAGACTCCGGTGCTAGACTCCGGCGATCCCCGAGGAGGGCTGGCCGGGGTCTGAGCACAGACGAAATGTGTGGAGGGAACACCGACGTGGGCCAACGAATCCTCGTGTTGGGCGGCGATGGCTATCTCGGTTGGCCGACGGCGATGGCGTTCTCGCGGTCGGGTCACCGCGTCGCGGTCGTCGACAACTTCGCCAAGCGCCAGTGGGAGCTCGAGCTCGGCGTTCGGCCGCTCTTCCACATCCCGACGCTCCACGAGCGAGTCCGCGCCTGGCGCGAGGTCACCGAGAACGACATCGAGCTCTTTGTGGGCGACCTGACCGACTACGCCTTCGTCGAATCGATCATCGACGGCTTCCGGCCGGATACGGTCGTCCACTACGGCGAACAGCCCTCGGCCCCCTACTCGATGATCGACGTCCATCACGCGACGTACACCCAGTCGAACAACGTCGTCGGCAACCTCAATGTCCTGTTCGCGATCCGAGACCGCTCGCCAGAGACCCATCTCGTCAAGCTCGGGACGATGGGCGAGTACGGGACGCCGGACATCGACATCGAGGAGGGCTATCTCAGCGTCAACCACAAGGGCCGCTCGCACACGTTCCTCTACCCGAAGACGCCGGGCTCGATGTACCACCTCTCCAAGGTCCACGATTCGCACAACATCCACTTTGCGACGCGGATCTGGGGCCTTCGGGCGACCGATCTCAACCAGGGCGTCGTGTACGGCCTCGAGACCGACGAATCGGCGCTCGATCCACGGCTCGTCACGAGCTTCCACTACGACGAGGTCTTCGGGACCGCCCTCAACCGGTTCTGCGTCCAGGCCGCGATCGGCTATCCCCTTTCGGTCTACGGCAAGGGCGGCCAGACGCGCGGCTACCTCAATATCCGCGACACGATCCAGTGCGTCGCCCTCGCGGCGGCCAACCCGGCCGACCGCGGCGAGCTGCGGGTGTTCAACCAGTTCACCGAGCAGTTCAGCGTCATCGAGCTGGCGGAGCGAGTGAAGGCGGCCGGCGAGCACCTCGGCTGGAACGTCAAGATTGCCCACACGGACAACCCGCGCAAGGAGCTCGAGGAGCACTACTACAACGCCCAGCACTCCAAGCTCATCGAGCTCGGGCTGGAGCCGCGGCTGCTCAGCGAAGAGCTCATTGACACGATGCTGACCCGGATCGCCAGGCAGCGCGACCGGATCGATCCGGCGACGTTCGTCCAGAACGTTCGCTGGGCACCTGAGCCGAGGGCCGGGATCGGCACGTCGGCCGGGGCGCAGCGGCGCTGAACCGAACCGTCCTCGTCGCCGGCGGCGCCGGCTTCATCGGCTCATCTCTCGTCCGGCTCCTCGTCGAACGAGGCGATCGGGTCAGGATTCTGGACGACCTTTCGATCGGCCGACTGGCCTACCTCGCGGGCGTGCCCCATGAGCTGATCCGTGCGCCGTTGGCCGATCGGGCGGCCGTGGCGGAGGCGGTCGCTGGCGTCGACGCGATCGTCCACCTCGCCGCGCGGGCCGGGATCCCCGATTCCGTCAGCGATCCGCTGGGGACATTCGAAGTCAACGTCGCCCAGACGCTCGGCGTCCTCGATGCCGCCCGACTCGCCGGCGCCCGTCGATTCGTCTTCGCCTCGTCGAACGCGGCCGCCGGCGATCACGAGCCGCCGGCCGACGAGACCGATCTGCCCCATCCGCTCTCGCCTTACGGCGCCTCGAAGCTCGCCGGGGAGGCCTACTGCCAGGCCTACGCCGCGACCTACGGGATCGCAGCCTGTGCCCTGCGCTTCTCGAACGCCTACGGCCCCTACTCGCTCCACAAGAAGAGCGTCGTCGCGGCCTGGCTGCGGGCGGCGATCGGCGGCGAGCCGGTGACGATCCACGGTGACGGCGAGCAGACCCGGGACTTCGTCTACAGCGGCGACCTGGCCGCGGCCGTCGTGGCCGCGCTCGACGCGCCGGAACAGGTCGTCGCCGGAGAGCTCTTCCAGGTCGGGACGGGCCGGGAAACGACG
>DATHGS010000505.1:0-2701 GCA_035490155.1 Candidatus Methylomirabilota bacterium
CGTCAGGCCACGCTCGAGGTGCGTCTCTCCAACAAGGCCGCCCGACACCTGTACGAGAAGTTCGGCTTCCGGCCGGTAGGCGTCCGCCCGCGCTACTACAGCGACGACGGCGAGGACGCCCTGATCATGACGACCGAGCCGATCGCCGAGCCCCACTTCCGGGAGCGGATCGCCAGGCTCCGAGCCGCCCTGGACGCCGCGCCGGCTCCGGTCGATCCGGCCGACGCCGCCGGCCTGCGCGACGCCGACGCCGCCGACGCCGCCGACGCGCCAGACCCCGCCGACGCGGGCGCCACGGCGCGGCAGACCGGCAGCGCCCCAACCGACCCGGCCGACGCCGCTGATCTCGGGCGCGAGCGATGAACGGCCCGCTCGTCCTGGCCGTCGAGTCCTCGTGCGACGAGACCGGCATCGCTGTCGTCGAGGGCGGACGGCGGATCCATTCCAACGGCGTCGCCAGCCAGACCGCGCTGCATGCCTCGACCGGGGGGATCGTCCCGGAGGTGGCCGCCCGCGCCCATCTCCGCTGGATCGTGCCGGTGCTCGACGAGGCCCTCGCGGACGCGGGCGTGACCCCACGCGACGTCGACGCGATTGCCGTGACCTACGGCCCGGGGCTCGCCGGGTCGCTCCTCGTCGGGATCAATTTCGCCAAGGCCCTCGCGCTCGTCCATGACCGGCCCCTCGTCGGGGTCAACCACCTCGAGGGCCACCTGTACGCTGCCTGGCTGCTCGACCCGGGCGAGGACGAGCGAGAGGAACCCGAGTTTCCGCTCGTTGCCCTCATCGTCTCGGGCGGCCATACGTTCCTCGTCGAGATGACCGACCACCTGACCTATCGCCTGCTCGGCCAGACGGTCGACGACGCTGCCGGCGAGGCGTTCGACAAGGTCGGTCGACTGCTGGGGCTCAGTTACCCCGGTGGACCGGCGATCCAGCGCGCCGCCGAGTCCGCCGTGGCCCGCGATGCGGTCTTTCCGCGGGCCTGGCTGCCGGGCACGTACGACTTCAGCTTCTCCGGGCTCAAGACCGCGGCACGCCGAATCGTCGACGAGGCGCGACGGGCCGGAGGCCTGACGGATCTCGAGGACCGCCTGCCCGACGCGACTACGGCCGAGCTCGCCTTCGGTTTCCAGGAGTCGGTTGCCGACGTTCTCGTGACGAAGACGATCCGGGCGGCCGAGGAGATCGGGGCGCGATCGATCGTCCTGGGTGGTGGTGTCGCGGCGAACAGCGCCCTGCGAAGCCGGCTCGCCGGCGAGGCGGAGGCACGCGGGCTGCGATTCATCGTCCCGCGACCGGCGCTCTGCACGGACAACGGGGCGATGATCGGCGCGGCCGGCGCCCGCCGGTTCGCCGCCGGCGAGCGGGCCGGCCTGGACCTCGACGCCCGGCCGTCGTTGCCACTCGCCAGGCCGGCCGTCGGGGCGACATGACGGCGGCGGCGCGCATCGACCCGGCGGCCGTTCGAAGGACACTCAAGGCCGCCGGCCTTCGGGCCCGTCATGCGCTATCCCAGAACTTCCTCGCTGACGTCGACGTCCTCGAGGCGATTCTCGGCGAGGCGAGCCCGGCACCGGGTCGCGGCGTTCTGGAGATTGGCCCGGGACTCGGTTTCCTGACCCGAGGCCTGCTCGATGGCGGAGCGGCGGTGACCGCCGTGGAGCTCGACCGCGGCCTGGCCGGCTTTCTCCGATCCGAGTTCGAGCCCGAGATCGAGGACGGCCGGCTCCGCCTGATCGAGGACGATGCACTCGACCAGGAGCTGACGCGTCTCGTCGACCCGCCGTACGACGTCGTTGCGAACCTGCCGTACCACATCACGAGCCCGATCCTTCATCGCCTCCTCGGCGATACGCCACGCCCGGAACGTCTGATCCTGATGGTCCAACGCGAGGTTGCCGAGCGCATCGCGGCGCCACCTGGCCGGATGAGCTACCTGTCGGTGTTCGTCCAGTACCACGCGAAGGTCCGGATCGCCTTCACGGTGCCCGGCGCCGCATTTGAGCCGGAGCCTGCCGTCGACAGTGCGGTGATCGTGGTCGAGCCGTATCCGGGCGACGACCGGCTGCCGGATGCCGAGGCGGAGGACGCCCTGTGGCGCCTTGTCCAGGCCGGTTTCCGGGAGCGTCGCAAGATGCTCCACAACGTCCTCTCGCGGCAGCTCCCCGTCGAGCCGGCACGGGTCGCGGCCGCGCTCGAGACGGCCGGCATCGACCCGGATCGGCGGCCGCAGACCGTCGCGGTCGGGGAGTGGCTGGCACTCCTCGCGGCCATCGGCGAGATCGGCGAGGACAATCGCGGCCGGCGACGCGAGCGGGCGGCCCCGGATCCCGGCGACCGGTACGGCGCGCCGGGCACCCCCGAAGACGACCGGTGACCGATCCGACTCGCCGCCTCGCGCCGGTCGTTCGACTCGCCCCCGCGAAACTCAATCTGACCCTCGCCATCGTCGGCCGTCGGCCGGATGGATTTCATGCCCTCCATTCGGTGATGGTTCCACTCGCCCTTGCCGACCGGCTCAGCGTGGCAGTCTTGGCGGCGGGCGACGACACGCTCCACGTGACTGGCTTCGATCCGGGCCCAGCGGAGTCGAACCTCGTGCTGAAGGCGCTCCGCGGTACGCGGGCCGCGCTGCGCGGCTCTGGAACGGCGACGCCACCCCTCGCCGCCCGGCTCGACAAGCAGGTTCCCGTCGCCG
>DATHGS010000506.1:0-5709 GCA_035490155.1 Candidatus Methylomirabilota bacterium
CGGCCGCGACATTGGACCAGACCCGTCCGACCGTCACGCTGACCGAGCTCGAGGCGGTCTGGGCGATGAAGAAGCTCGCCCCCGCGACCGCGAGCATCAGCACGGTGAGCAGCGCCCGGCCCCGTCGGCGGAACGTGCTGCGGACTCCGAGCATCGTCGTCTGGGAGATCCAGCCGAAGCGGTCGCTGAGCCAGCCGAAGTGCCTCCGTCCGGTGGGTGAGTCGACTCCGTGGGCCGAGAGCGCGTCACGAACGGTGATCCGTGTGCCCTCCCAGACCGGCCACAGGGCGGCGACCAGCGGGATCCCGATCCCGGCGGCGACACCGGCAAGAACCAGTCCCGGGTTGAGGGACAGCGGCCCGAGCGCCAACGGAATCGACTTGGCGAGGGCATCGCCGAGGGCGGCACCGCCGAGCGTGCCCAGGACGAGCCCCGGCACGGTGGCGATCACGCCGTAGATCGCGACCGTCACCAGGAAGCCGCGCAGGATCGGCCAGCGGGTGCCGCCGATGGCCTTCATCGTGCCGATGACGGCGGTTTGCTCGGCCACCGTCGTCCGCACGGTGTTGAGGACGAGGATGCCGGTCATCGCCAGGGCGAGCAGCGTCAGCAGCCGCAGCAGGCTGAAGACGCCGTCGACCTGCTGGAGCCGCGCCGTGAGGTCGTCGGGCGTGCTTGCGCCGATGACCGTCGTGCCGTGAGCCTGGAGAACCGAGCCGATTGCATGGCTCGTCGCGTCCATGTCGGAGAGGCGGGCCACCTTGACCGACAGGTGCTCGACCCGAAGCGGCGCAAGGGGCGGCGCATTGATCGGATCCGTGGAGGCGGCGAGGCCACGAAGCCCGGCGTCGCTCATGTAGCCACGAAAGGACCCGGTCGTCGCCGGATCCGCGCCCGGGGTCCGCGACAGGCCGACCACGGTCAGCTCGACCGACCCAGTCAGGGTCTCCATCGTCACGTGATCGCTCAGCGCCACCGACTGCACGGCGCTGTCGCCGAACTCCATGACGATTTCGCCCTGGCCCGGTTTGCGCCCGGCAACGAGCTCGAACGGACTCAAGGCCACGTGGGCGCCATCGGGGAACGCGGTGATCGTCATGTCGACGTGACCGGGCGCCCGGGCGACGTGCCACTGGGTCAGGAGGGTGGTCTCGGACTCGACGATCCTGACGTTCGCGACCGATCGCAGTTCGTTGACCGTACTCGGGTCGAGTCGATCGACGTCGAGGATCAGATCCGGCCTGGTTGCCTGGTTGCCGACGCTGAACGCGAATGCCTCCGCCAGGCGGTTTTGCGTCACGTTGACGGTGGTCAGGCCGAAGACGCCGAGGAAGATCCCGGCGACGACGAACAACGTCCGGGCTCGTCGCCGCGTGACGTCGGCCACGGACTTCGACAGTTGGACGCTGCGATGGGCGCCCATCACGACACCGCCTCAAGGTCACGGGGTGTCGCTCGAACGCCACGCTCGGCGACGATCCGACCATCGAGGAGCTCGATCCCGGCGCTCGACCGAGACGCCAGGTCCGGATCGTGGGTCACGTAGATGACGGTCTTGTCCTGGTCGGTAAGGGCCGCGAGCGTGTCGAAGACGGCGTGAGCGCTGCGCGAATCCAGGTTGCCCGTTGGTTCGTCGGCGACGAGGACAGGTGGATCGTTTGCCAGCGCCCGGGCGATCGCCACCCGCTGCTGCTGGCCGCCCGAGAGCTCGCTTGGCAGGCGATGGCCGAAGCCCCCCAGCTCGACCGCCTCGAGACAGTCGATGGCGCGCTGGCGCCACGCCTTGCTTGGCAGGCCGGCCCCGGAGCCGAGCTCGAGGGCGAGTTGCACGTTCTCCAGCGCGGTCAGGGTCGGAATGAGCTGGAAGAACTGGAAGATGATCCCGACGTTGCGGCCGCGCCAACGCGCAAGCTCGTTCTCTGTTCTCGCCCGAAGCGCGTCGCCGCCGAACGAGATCGTGCCACTCGTCGGTCGATCGATCCCGGTCAAGAGGTTGAGGAGGGTCGATTTGCCGCTGCCGGAGGGTCCATTGATCGCGAAGAGGCTGTGCGCCGGCACGGCGAAGGTCAGATCGTCGAGGATCACGGTGGTCCGAACGCGCGACGCGATGACGCGCGTGAGGTGATCGACCTCGATGAGCGTGGCCGCGCCCGGCCCGGAGCGCTCGGAGTTGATGGGCGGTGCCGACATGCAGTGGCCTCTCAGCTGATGCTGCTCGGCAGTCCTCGATGAGCCATCTGCCACCCGAGACCGAGCCGAGACGAGCCTCGCTGGCGAGGAGCGACCGCACCATCGGCTGTTGGGCGCGATCCGGATCGGCCTGCAGGACGACGGCCGGCACTGTCTCGATCTCGCGAGGGATCGGGCTCCGCCTCGGGACGGATGGCCGCCACCGCGACCCGGGGCTAGAGTGCCGTCCATGACAGCCCGGTTGATCCCGACCGACCGCGTCCGACTGCTCGTCGTCGACAGCTTCTGGGCGCTCGCGGCCGGTGTGCTCCTGGTCGCGGGTCAAGCCGTGGATGTCGTCCGGGTGAGCCCGAGCGAGGCGCTGTTGACGGCCCTCAGCGTGATCGGTCCGTTGACCCTTCGGCGGCTCGCGCCGACGGCCGCTGCGCTGCTGGTCGGGATCGGGATCATCGCAACGCGCGGTGTGTTGCTGCCGGCCGACGTTGCCGCGTTCGCGGTCGCGTCCTTCGCCGTCGCCGACGCCGCGAGATCGAGGTGGCGCTCGTTCCTTAGGGTCTCCGTGATCGCCGGCGCGATCAGCCTGTGGTTTGCCGCGGACGGGTCCGCCTACGCGATCGCCATCGCCTGCCTCGTTGCGCTGGCGGGCTGGCTCGCCGGCGACACCTGGCGCGAGCGAAGGCGCCGAGCAGGCGCACGCGCCGCGGCCGAGCGCCGTGACCACGACGAGCAGATCCGGCTCGCCGTGGTGGCGGAGCGCCGCCGGCTCGCCCGCGAGCTCCACGACATCATTGCCCATGACGTCGGCGTGATGGTCGTCCAGGCCGGCGGCGCTCGCCAGGTCCTCGACAGAGCACCCGACCGTGCGAGGGCCGCCATGCTCGCGGTCGAGGCGACCGGTCGCGAAGCGCTCGCCGAGCTCCGCCGACTCCTCGACCTCCTCCCCGACGAACCGGGGCAGGGACCGGACTTCGCCCCCCAGCCCACGCTCGCTGATGTCGACGACATGGTCCGCCGGATGCGCGATGCCGGTCTACCCGTGGACTTGACGGTCGGCGGCGAGCCACGACACCTGCCCGATGGCCTCAGCGCCGCGGCGTACCGGATCGTCCAGGAAGCGCTCACGAACTCGATGAAGCATGGCGGTGCGGTCCGGACAGAAGTCGCGATCATCTATGCGTCGGATGCGATCGCTGTCGAGATCCTCGACGATGGGCCTGGCGGGCCGCCCCAGCCGGCGGGAAACGGTCGAGGCCTCGTCGGCATGCGCGAGCGGGCCGAGGCATTCGGCGGCACGTTCGAGGCGGGGCCCCGCGACGGCCGTGGCTACCGCGTCCAAGCGACCCTGCCGCTCAACACGCCTTCGAGTTCGTAGGCCTCTCGTGCCAGGTCCTGCGGATGCCAGCCACCCGGAAGCTCGACCCGACGACGTTGGTCGCGCCCTGCGTGTCCTTATCGTCGACGATCAGGCGCTGATGCGAAGCGGCTTCCGCTTGATCCTCGAGGGCCAGCCCGACATCGACGTTGTCGGCGAGGCACGCGATGGAGAGGAAGCGGTCGCGGAGGCGCGTCGCCTGCGCCCCGACGTCGTGCTGATGGATATCCGCATGCCCCGTCTCGATGGGATCGAGGCCACCCGCCGGATCGTCGGCGAGGCAGCGCCCGACACTCGCGTCCTCGTCCTCACGATGTTCGATCTGGACGAGTACGTCTACGGAGCCCTACAAGCGGGTGCCAGCGGATTCCTGCTCAAGGACGTGAGCCCGGAGCACCTGATCATGGGCATCCATGTCGTCGCCGCGGGTGACCAGCTGCTTGCCACCGCGGTCACCAGGCGCCTGATCGAGCGCTACACACGCCAACCGGTGGCGTCGTCAGCATCGCCGGACGCCCTCGGTCGCTTGACCCCTCGAGAGCGTGAAGTCATGGAGCACATCGCACGTGGGCTCAGCAACGCCGAGATCGGCGTCGCTCTTGCGATCAGTGAGGCGACCGTCAAGAGCCATGTGGCCAACATCCTGGCGAAGCTCGGTGTTCAGGATCGAGTCCAGGTCGTCGTATTCGCCTACGAGCACGGGGTCGTGGAGGCGAATCGCGGCAGTGACGCCGGACCGTGATGAGCACTGAGTCGGCCTTCCGCACAAAGAAGCCGGACGGGCGGAACCGTCGGAAATATCAACGTGCCACATGGCCCGCCCGGGCAGGAGTTCTCGGCGCGAGGAGGAGCATCGCGCAGCCGTGCCGGGGGAGGACCGCCTGCCAGCCCATGGTCGCGTCGAGCTCGCGCCGTCCCCAGAGATCACGCGCCACCACCGGCGTGGCCAGTCCAAGCTCGGCCCACTCGATCCCGGTGGTGACCGGGGTGTCACCGCGGTTGAAGACCCCGACCGCGACCGCCCCCTCCGAGAGATCCTTGCGCCACGTCTCGACGTAGCCGTCGACGCTCACGCGTGTCGCCTGGCGACCGAGACGATCCTGATGGACCGCGGGGACCTCGGGATTGCCAACGATCGCCGCGAATCCACGCTCGAGCGCGACCAGATCCCCGCCGAGCAACAGCGGCGCGGTGAGGAGCACCCACAGCCCGAAGTGCGAACGCTGCTCATCCTCGGTGAGTCGCGTCGCATGCATCGGCTGCGACCAGGCGCCGCCCACCCGACCGAGGACGAGCATGTCCGGGTCGTTCCAGCCGCCCGGGTAAGGCGCCTTCGACGGACGTTGTCCGCTTGGCACTAGCAAGGCGATTCGAGGGTCTATGTCGGAAGTCCACGCTCTGAACACGTGCTGCGTCGAAGGCAGCAGGGCCACGGGCCGGATCCGCGGCTGTTCGCCCGCTTCCTGCAAGAGGTAGGCGTGCGGTTGCGGTTACGGGAATCGCTCGGTCAGCAGGGCTTCAGCGTTATGGCAGGTGCGAGCCACGAGATTCGCAGCCTGAAGCCGCGGTCTTGAACGGGAGAGAGAGCTGGAGCCGACACGCAGATTCGAACTGCGGACCTGCTGTTTACGAAGTAGATCGGCACAAGCGTTGTGGCATGAGCGTGGAATGGCGAGCGTAGGTCGTCCAGTTAGCAGGCCTTCGATTCGAGCCTGGCGATGGTCCTGCGGGTTTGAGCCCCCGCGGCTTGCGCGATGGTCCAGCGATCGTAATCGAAAGGACGATGAGCAGAGCTACGAAGCGCCTTTCTGCGGCCGTGAACCGTCGCGGCTGCGCTCGAGCATCCGCTCCAGGCCGAACGTGATCAAGTCGACCGTATTTCCCCACCACGCGTTCGGGTCGGTCAGCCAGACCTCGGCGGTATCCTCCGCGCTTTCGACCAGATTTGGGAACTCGTCGCGAGGCAGGCTCAGCTGGGAGAGCGCAAAGCGCCGTCGCAGCAGGTCGAGCTGGTGGGCGTCGAACGGCGTGGCGCCCGAGGGCGCGCCCTGCTGGAGGAGCAGCAGGTAGCCGGCGAGGAGGTTCGAGATCATGCGGATCAAGACGATGGCCTCCCGCCGCCCAAAGCCCGCATCGAGCAGGATGGC
>DATHGS010000507.1:0-3262 GCA_035490155.1 Candidatus Methylomirabilota bacterium
GATCTTGATCGGCGGAGGAATGTCCTGGATCCGGCCGGTCGGGGCTGTCGCTCGGCCCTCCGCGATGAGTCGCTGGAGTGGCGAGAGGTTTTCGGGCGGCTGTGGCATGAGCCTCGCGACCGTCTGCCCGTGCTCGGTCACCTCGAGCGTCTCGCCAGCCTTGACGCGCCTGAGATAGACGGACAGGTTCTGGCGGAGCTCGCGAACGCCAATCCGCGCCGGATCATCGCGCTTGCCCTCGGTCATGTAGCACATGGTAGCACATTGTCGCCGGTGACTACGATCCGGCTTCGGCGCTATCGTCGCAATCGATGAACGGGCAGGCGGATCGCTGCGACGGGTGCGGCCTGGCGGTCGAGGGCGGAACCGACGGTTGCCAGGCGCAGTTCGACGACGAGTCGGTGCGGGAATACGGCAATGTCGCGTTCGCCGGACGACGGCGCCTGGTCGTCGATACCTACGCGCTGCAGCACCCCGAGCGCTACTGCAGATCGGCGATATCACTCGTCGCTCACCTCACCGGCGTGTGCATCGCGGTCGAGCATCGGGCGCGCGAGGAGGTGCTCAATGATGCCGTCCAACGCTGGCTCAGCCGGCGACCGGAGCTTGAGAAACCGGCGTTGCCGGCTGACCGCGGTCCGCTGACCATCGCCGACGTCCTGGCCGCGACCGACGCCGTCGCCCACCGGTCGATCGTGGAGCGCTGGGCCCGAGGGACGTGGGCCGCCTACGCGGACCTTCAACCGGTTGCGCGCGAATGGGTCCGGCAGGTCGACTACGAGCGCGCCACGGATTAGGAGTCGGTTCCACGAGGCGCGGCCCGTTCCACCGGTTGGGCGCCGGTGTCTACACTCTGGGCGATGGATCTCCATGTCATCGGGCCACTTGCCTCCCCGGCGGAACGGGCGGCCGTCGACGCGATCCTCGGGCCGGCCGAGTCCGGCTGGCGAGGTGGGACGAGGGACAGCAGCCTCGAGGGCCACGTCGCGCGGGGCGGACATGAAGCGCGCTCGCGGCGAGACCTGCTGATCCCTGTCCTCCACGCGGTCCAGTCGCGTGTCGGCTGGATCAGCCAGCCCGCCCTGAACTATGTCTGCCGGCGACTGACGGTCCCACCGGCCGAGGCGTACGGGGTCGCGACGTTCTACGCGCTCTTCGCGACGAAGCCGCGGCCACCGATCGTCGCCCACGTCTGCGACGACATCGCCTGCCGGCTGGCGGGTGCGGGCGACCTGACCGCCGACCTCGAGCGGGCGATCGGACCGGCCGGCGAACCCGACGCCGACGGCATGACGACCTGGCTTCGATCGCCATGCCTGGGGCTGTGCGAGCGAGCGCCGGCGGCGATGTTCACCATTGCCGGGGTGGATCCGCGGACCGAGGTCGCCGCGCCGGTCGATGCCGTCGGCGTGTCGGGACGCCTCCATGGCGATGCCAACAACGGCATCACCCGGCAGAACGTCGAGGCCCCAGCCGCGCAGATGTCGGTCCCTCAGGCCGGGCAAGCCGGCCTCCGCCTCCTCGCCCGTGTCGGTGTCGTTGATCCCACATCACTCGTCGACTATCGGGCCAACGGCGGCTTCCGGGCCCTGGAACGCGCCCGCAGGATCGGGCCGCAGGTCGTCATCGACGAGGTCACCGCCGCCGGTCTCGTCGGACGCGGGGGAGCGGCCTTTCCGACCGGCCGCAAGTGGGCCGCGGTCGCCACCCAACCCGCGCAACCCCACTACCTCGTCTGCAACGCCGACGAGTCGGAGCCGGGCACGTTCAAGGATCGCGTCCTCATGGAGTTCGACCCGTTTGCGGTCGTCGAGGCGATGGCCATCGAGGCGTTCGCCGTCGGCGCGCAGAAGGCGTACCTCTACGTCCGCGGCGAGTACCCGCTCGCGGAGGCGCGGATCGCCAACGCGATCACAGCCTCCCGCGACGCCGGGCTCATCGGCGAGCTTGACATCGAGCTCCGTCGCGGCGCCGGTGCCTACATCTGCGGCGAGGAAACCGCCCTCTTCGAATCGATCGAGGGCAAGCGCGGCGAGCCGCGCAACAAGCCGCCGTTCCCGGTCGAGGTCGGCCTGTTCGGCAAGCCGACCGCCGTCAACAACGTCGAGACGCTCGTCAACGTTCTCCTCATCGTCGGCGAGGAGGGCGGCGCGGACGCCTACCGGGCGATCGGGACGGAGGGCTCCACCGGGCCGAAGCTGTTCTGCGTCAGCGGCCACGTCGCCCGACCCGGCGTCTACGAGGTCGAGTTCGGGGCGACGCTGCGAGGGCTGCTGGATCTCGCCGGCGGCGTGGGCGACGGCCACAACCTGAAAGCCGTTCTGCTCGGCGGCGCGGCCGGCGTCTTCGTCGGGCCGGAAGTGCTGGACACGGCGCTCACGTTCGAGGCGACGCGGGCGATCGGGGCCACTCTGGGCTCCGGTGTCGTCATGGCCTTCGACGAGACCGCCGACATGGTCGGAACGCTCCGCCGCATCGCCGAGTTCTTCCGCGACGAGTCGTGTGGCCAGTGCGTGCCCTGCCGGGTCGGGACCGTCCGCCAGGAGGAGCTGCTCGCGCGGCTCGCGACGGCAAACCTCAACGGCAGTCGGGCAGACGAGCTGGCCCTCCTCGGCGAGATCGGCCAGGCGATGCGCGACGCGTCGATCTGCGGCCTCGGCCAGACGGCGTCGTCGGCGATCGAGAGCGCCCTCCGCCAGCCGGAGCTTATCGCGCTATGACGGACGGCCTGAGCAGCAGCCGCGATCCCGCCCCGGATGCCGCCGCGCCGCATGCAGGCGAAGCCCCGGCCGCCCAGCCCCTGACCGAGATCATCCTCAGGCCGGCCGCCCGCCCGAGCCGCCCGCCCTCGGCGCCGCCCGCGCCGGTCCGCCCACTGGTCGAGCTGTCGATCGACGGCGCCACAGTGACCGTGCAGGCGGGATCGACGATCCTCGAGGCCTGTCGCGCCGAGGGGATCGACACGCCGACGCTCTGCTATCTCGAGAACCTGACCCCGGTCAACGTCTGCCGCGTCTGCGTCGTCGAGGTCACCGGTTCACGCGTGCTCGTCCCCGCCTGCTCGCGCAAGGTCGAGGCGGGGATGGAAGTCCAGACGGACAGCGAGCGCGTTCGCCTCAGCCGCAAGATGGTCCTCGAGTTCCTCGGCTCATCGGTCGATCTCTCGACCGCGCCGGCCGCTGCCGGCTACATCGACCGCTATGGCGCCGACACCGCTCGCTACGGCCCGTCGGCCGCCCCGGCGGCTGCCGGCGAGCGAGAC
>DATHGS010000508.1:0-5117 GCA_035490155.1 Candidatus Methylomirabilota bacterium
AGTGGCGCCGGCGAGGGCATCCAGAAGATCCGCGAGGCCAGCCGCAAGGACCTCGCCGACACCGAGAAGCGGGACGCCGGCGACGGCTGACCACGACGCCCGCCGAACCCCTCGACGGGATCGGCGCAGCATTGATCGCGACCGATCCGTCTGTCAGGCAGCGATCCGCCGGATCGTGAGGGAGGGCCTATGACCGACCGACCAGCCCGGCCGTGATGCGCCGGATCCGGAGCCTCGCCGACCGCTTCCTGCCGCGCGGTGCGCTTGTCCTCGCAGTCCTCAGCTTCGCCTACTTCGCGATGGGTCTCGTCCGCAATAGAGTGTTCGCCCAGACCTTCGGTGCCGGGGCCGAGCTTGATGCATACAACGCCGCGATCCGGGTCCCGGAGATCGCCCTCGACGTCCTCGTGGCAGCCGGTCTCACGGCGCCGTTCGTGCCGATCTTCAGCGCCCTCCGGCGCGAGGACGAAAGCCAGGCAAACCAGTTCGGGCGAACGGTCCTCACCGCGGCAACGCTGGTCATCGCCGTTGCCCTCGCCGTCCTCTTCGTCCTGGCGCCCGTCGTCGCGGACCGCGCCGTCTCGGGCTTCGACGAGGCCGGTCGAGCGCTCTACGTCGACCTGATGCGGATCAACTGCATCGGCCAGGTGTTCTTCGCGGCATCGATCTGTCTCGGCGAGGTCCTCGTCGCACACCGCCGTTTCGCGTTCTACGCCCTGGCGCCGGTCTTCTACACCGGTGGGATCGTCGTCGCGACCATCCTCTTCGGTCACCAGTACGGGGTGTACGCGACCACCTGGGGAGGCGTCGCCGGGGCGCTCGCCCACCTCGGGGTCCGCGCCATCGGCACGACCCGGACGAGCTTCCGGATCGGGCCGGCGTTCGCCATCCGGACGCCGGCCTTCCGCGAGTTCGTCCGCCTGATGCTGCCGAGGATGGTCAGCTTCCCGATCGAGCCGCTCATGTTCACCCTCTTCGCGAGCCTGGCGTCGCAGCTCGGGTCGGGCAGCGTGTCGAGCCTGAACTTCGCGTCGGACTTCCAGGTCGTCCCGGTCAGCTTGATCGGTGTTTCGTTCTCGCTGGCCGTCTTCCCTACGCTTTCCGCGGCATTCGCCGCCGGCAATCGCGGCGCGTTCCAGTCGACGCTCGTCCGAAACGTGGTGACCATCGGGGTCCTGACGAGCGTCGCCGCCGTCGCGTTGTTCGTCCTCGGCGAATTCGGGATTCGACTGCTCCTCGGCGGCGGCCGCTTCAGCGAGGCCGATGTCGCCCGAACCTCACTGGTGCTCGCGGCGTTCGCCCTGTCCGTGCCGTTCGACAGCCTGGCGTACCCGCTCTCACGCGGCCTGTACGCGACGCGAAACACGCTCCTCCAGGTGATCGCCTCGTTTGTAGGGTTCGGGACGATCGTCGTGGCCGCCTCCGTCTTCGTGCCCACGGCGGGGATCGTGGCGATCCCACTGGCCTACGCGGCAGGCAGCGCGATCAAGGTCGTGCTCCTTACGATCTTCCTCGTCCCTCGCGTGCGAAGGATCCCCGCGCTCGCCAGCGAGGAGCTCGCGACGGGCTAGTGGTTGGGCGCCGGGAGCGTCGGGATGACGACGATGAACTTGCCGTCGCGGGCCGGGTAGGTGCCCTCAGGCCGCTTCCATGGCAGGAAGTTGCGGACCATTTCCTTCGCGTCCTGGAACGTACCGGGCGGATCGGACTGGCCCCAGATCGACGAGTTCCACGGATACCACGGGTCGAGGATGTACGCGCCGCTGATCTTCGCGTCCGGGAAGAGCGCCGGGTCCGCGTCGGCCTGATACCCGTCCATGACCCACGTGTGGGCACCCTTCCAGGCGAGGAGGATGACCGGTGAATGGGTCGTCTCGAGGGCCACGGCCGCATCGGACAGGGCGTCGGCCCGGGTGTCGTAGGCGCGCACCTTGTAGCCCGGCGCACCGTAAGCGGTGAGCGCCCGAGCCATTGCCGTCGGTCCCCACTCGCCGTTGTGACTGTCGCTGTAGCTCTCCCACTCGTGGACGCGGTTGGCAAGGGTCCGCTGGAAGTCCTCTGTCGTGTCCGCAAGCCCAAGCGCTGCGAGGGTGATCTGGACGCCGGCCGGTGAACACCAATCCTTGCGGACCTCGTGGGCGAAGACGGCCTTCGGGTTGTCGATGATCGAGACGTCCATCGCGGTCCGAACCGGCGGCGGAGCCGTGGGACCCGGCGTCGCGCCCGGCGGCAGGGGCGACGGGCTGGGCGTCGTGGCGAGGGTCGGGCGGGGTGTCACCTCCACCGTCTCGTCGGGGAGATTGGGCGGCGGCCCGACGATGAACCGCTCGATCTTGGCCACCAGCCGCTCGAACTTGTCGCCGGCGCCGAGGACATTCGTGTTGACGGCGGCGACGCCGCCCGCCGCCAGAAGCAGGCCGACGATGAGGAGCAGGGGCAGAATGCTGAGGCGGCGATTCGAGCCGGGCATGGGACCTCGGGTGAGGGCGTCGGGTGTGCTTCGCTGCCGACGGCCGGCCGCCGGAGACGGATCGACCGACCTGACGACGTCTGGCCCGTCGCCGATGTCACGCGCCCCGTTGTGGCGGCAGTCTGGCGGTCGCAGCCACAGGGTATCTCAGGGCTCGAGGTCGAGCGCCCGGACGTGATGCGGCCTGAAGATCGCTTTCGGCCCTTGAATGTGGAAGAATCGGGCGGACATCCCCTGTTGTTGCCTTGGAGATCGCCGTGGACCGTTTCGAGCCGAACCTCCGCATCCCCGGCCCCACCGCGCTGCCGCCCACGGTTCGCGAAGCGGGGGCGCGCCAGATGATCAATCACCGCGGCCCGGAGTTCGCGGCGATGCTCGATCGGATCCTGACGGGGATGAAGCCGTTCTTCGGCACGACGAGTGATGTCGCGATGCTGACCTGCGCCGGTTCCGGCGGACTCGAGGCGGCGATCGTCAACACGCTCTCGCCCGGCGATCCGGTTCTCGCGGTCTCAATCGGGTCGTTCGGCGACCGCTTCGCGAAGATCGCAGCGATCTACGGCGCCGACGTCATGAAGATCGAGGTCGAATGGGGCAAGGCCGCCGACCCGGCCGTGGTCCGCGAGGCATTCGCGGAACATCCCGGCTATCGCGCTGTCCTGCTCACGCACAACGAGACCTCGACAGGGGTCATGAACCCGATCCCGGTCCTCGCGGCGGCGATCCGCGACGTCGCGCCCAATGCCCTGATCCTCGTCGACAGCGTGTCGGGCCTTGGCGCGGTGCCCTTCGAGATGGACGCCTGGGGCGTCGACCTCGTCGTGACGGGCTCGCAGAAGGCCTGGATGGCCGCGCCCGGCCTGGCCATGATCGCCGCCTCGCCGCGGGCGTGGGAGGCGATGGAAACCGCAACGATGCCGCGCTTCTATCTCGATCTCCGGGCTCATCGTGACGCCGCGGCCAACGGCCAGACGCCGTTCACCCCGGCGATCGCCGTCGTTTACCAGGTCGATGAGGGGATCCGGCTGATGCAGGCCGAGGGCGCCGCCTCCATCTTCGCCCGACACGAAGCATGCGCGGCGGCCACTCGGGCAGGCCTCCAGGCGCTCGGCTTCGAGCTGTTCGCCGACCAGCGCTTCGCGTCCCGAACAGTGACCGCGGCCAGGATGCCGGAGAACCACGACTGGAAGGCGTTCAACGGAGCGATCAAGGCCCACGGTGTCGTCCTTGCCGGTGGCCAGGGCAAGCTCGCCGGCAAGATCTTCCGGCTCGGTCACCTCGGCTCCGTGACGCTGGAGGAAATCCTCGGCGCGATCGCGACGCTCGAGACCGTCTCGCGCGAGCAGGGACGGCGTCTGACCCCGGGCAGCTCGGTCGGGGCGGCCTATGCCGCCGCCGTCGAATCGCTCGGCACAGCAGGACTCGGCGCACCGACCGCGGCCACCGTCCCGGCGTGAGGATCCTCGTCGCCGAACCCCTCGCCGCAGAGGGCATTGCCCTGCTCCGCGCCCAGCACGACGTCGACGACCGCCCGGGTCTCCCCCGCGAGGAATTGCTCGCCGTCCTTCCCGACTACGACGCGCTCGTCGTCCGGAGCCAGGTCCAGGTCGATGCCGAGGCGATCGCAGCGGGAACCAGGCTGCAGGTCATCGGTCGGGCAGGGGTCGGCGTCGACAACGTCGATCTCGACGCCGCGACCCGCGCCGGCATCACGGTCGTCAACGCCCCGACCGGCAACACGATCGCGGCGGCCGAGCACACGCTCGCGCTCCTGTATGGCGTCGCCCGACGCATCGCGGCGGCCGACGCCTCGGTCCGACGCGGCGAATGGAAGCGGGCCGAGTTCACGGGCAACGAGCTGCGCGGTCGGACGCTCGGGATCATCGGCCTCGGCAAGATCGGCCAGGCGATCGCCGCGCGCGCCGTGGCGATGGAGATGACTGTCCTCGCCTCCGACCCCTTCGTGACCGCCGAGCAGGCCGCCCACCACGGGGTCGAGCTCGTCGCGTTCGAGATGATCCTCGAGCGGTCGGACGTCATCACCGTCCACGTCCCGATGACTCGAGCCACGCGGGGCCTGATCGGTCGCGACCAGCTCGCCCGGATGAAGCCCGGGGCAATCCTCCTCAACGTCGCCCGTGGCGGCGTCATCGACGAGGCCGCCGTCGCCGCGGCCCTCCGCGACGGTCACCTGGGCGGCGCCGGGATCGACGTGTTCGAGCAGGAACCACCGACCGGCTCGCCGCTCCTCGACGCCCCGAACACCGTCCTGACGCCACATCTCGGGGCCTCGACCGCCGAGGCGCAGGTCGCCGTCGCCGAGGAGATCGCCGACCAGGTCCTCGACGTCCTCGCCGGGCGAAGCGCCCGCTACGCGGTCAACGCCCCGCTCCTCACCCCGGAGACCGCTCGCGCCCTCGCTCCGTACCTGCCGCTCGCCGAGATCCTCGGGCGCTTCTTCGCCCAGTTCGCGCGGCGTGGGGTCCGGACGCTGACGCTCGAGATCGCCGGCGAGCTCGCGGCGTTCGACGGCTCACCGCTGACGGCGGCCGTGCTCCGCGGACTCCTCGAGACCTCGACGACCGAGCGGGTCAACCTGGTCAATGCCGGCGCCCTGGCCAAGGCCCGCGGCATCACGCTTGTCGAG
>DATHGS010000509.1:0-2776 GCA_035490155.1 Candidatus Methylomirabilota bacterium
TGTCGGGCCGCAGCCGCCAGAACAAGCTCGTCCACCTCACCGGCGGCGAGGACCTGATCGGCCGAACCGTCGTCGCTCGCGTCGAGCACGCCGGGCCATACGCGCTCCGCGGCGTGGCTGCGGGAACGTGACGGGGCCGCCAACCTCGCCTCTCCTCGTCATCGCCGGGGCCACGGCGACCGGGAAAACCGGGCTGGCAATCCGAACTGCGCTGACCCTGAAAGGGGAGGGGATCGCGACCGAGATCATCTCCGCCGATTCTCGGCAGGTCTATCGGGGCCTCGACATCGGCACGGCCAAGGCAACGGTCGAGGAGCGGGCCGGCATTCCGCATCACGGCCTCGACCTCGTGGATCCGGACGAGCCCTTCACCCTGGCCGGCTACGCCGCTCACGCGGGAAAGGCGCTCGCCGGGATCGCCGAGCGTGGCGCGATCGCGATCCTCGTCGGCGGAACGGGTCTGTACCTTCGGGCGATCGCCCGCGGCATCGCCACCGACGCCGTTCCGGCCGATCCCGACGTCAGGGCCAGGCTCGAGGAGGAGCTCGCCTCCGAAGGGCTCGACCTGCTCCTCGCCCGGCTGCTCGAGCTGGCCCCGGATCGGGCCGGCCGTGTCGACTCGCGAAACCCGCGACGGGTTGTCCGAGCCCTCAAGATCGCCGAGCTGCAGGGCGACATCCCGCTGCCGGCGCCGCGCGGCTACCCGGGACCAATAGCCTGGATCGGCCTGCGCCTCGACCACGCCGTTCACCGCCGGTGGATCGCGGCCCGCGCCAGGGCGCAATTCGAGTCCGGGTTGATCGAAGAGGCGCGGTCGCTCCGCGAGCGCTTCGATCCGGGCCTGCCGTCGTTCTCGGCCATCGGCTACCGCGAGGCCTGGTCGGTCATCGACGGGCAAGCCACGATCGCAGAGGCGATCGACGCGGACGCGGCGCGAAACGTCCGCTTCGCCAAGCGTCAGCGGACATGGTTCCGAGCCGAGCCGGACATCACCTGGCTCGACCCGACCGACTCCCGCCAGGCGGCAACGACGATCGCGGACGCGGCCCTGCGCCTCGCGCGGGTCTAGAGTCCGGGGAAATCCGTCTCGTCGCGGACCTCGTCGACGCCGCTGACGCGTGACGCGACCTCGACGAGCGCATCGCCGTCGTCGAGCGTGTCGACCGTGCCACGGAGGACCACGGTCCCGCCGATCGTGGCGATCCGGATCCGATCCGCGAGCCCCGACGTCGCGGCGTCGTTCTCTAGCGCCTCGCGGATCCGGGCCGTCAGGTCGGACTCCACCGACAGCAGCTCGCCCTCGTGGTCTTCGTCGTACGGCTCGTCGAGCGAAGACGAACCTGTGCCGGCAGCGATCTCGATGCCCTGCCGATCGTCGCTCACGATGATCGGCGGGTCCGTTGGCGGGACGTAGGTCAGGCCCTCGTCGGACGCGACGTACGGGTCGTCGGTCTCGCCCTCGCGAAGATCGCGATCCGCAAGTCCTTCGAGCGACTTGACGTCGTCGCCGCCGCCGAAGTCGCCGCCGCCTCCGCGCTCCGGCTCGCCGAGGTATCGCTCCGTATCGGTCATGTCGGGCTCGTGCTCGATCTCATCAGGCGACAGGACGGCATCCTGATCGGCCGGCATCTCTTCGCCCTCGAGCGCCTGGAGCTGTTCGATCAGCGGCAATGACGTCGTGTTCGGACGGTCGTCGGGGCGGTTGCGGGGATCTGGCATGGCATTCTCCTGTCGGATGGGGACGAGCGACTACACTACGGCCCCGATGCCTGCCCGACAACTGATTGAACTTGCCGTACCCGCCGAAAAGGCCTTCCTCGTCGCGGTCGACACCGGCGACGACGCCGGCTGGAGCGCCGAGGAGTCACTTGCCGAGCTCGCCAACCTCGCAACGACGGCCGGAGCCGAGGTCGTCGGCGCGGAGTGGCAGAACCGCCGCCACGCCGACCCGAACTGGTACATCGGCAAGGGCAAGGCCGAGGAGCTCAGCAAGGCCAAGAGCGAGACCGGTTTCGACCTCCTCGTCGCCGACGACGAGCTGTCGCCGAGCCAGCAGAAGGCCCTCGAGAGCCTGCTCAACGTCAAGGTCATCGATCGGAGCCGGCTGATCCTCGACATCTTCGCCCAGCATGCCCAGACGCACGAGGGCCGCCTCCAGGTCGAGCTCGCCCAGCTCGAATACCAGCTGCCGCGGCTGACCCGGCTGTGGACCCACCTGTCGCGGACCGGCGGCGGCATCGGGACGAGGGGTCCCGGCGAGAGCCAGCTCGAAACCGACCGCCGTCTGATCCGGACCCGGATCGCCAAGATGAAGGAACGGGTTGACCAGGTCCGCCAGCAGCGCGAGACGGCCGCTCGCGGCCGCGATCGCCGGCTCATCCCGACCGTCGGCATCGTCGGCTACAGGAACGCCGGCAAGTCGACGCTCCTCAACAGCCTCGTCGGGAGCGAGGTCGCCAAGGCCGAGGACAAGCTCTTCGCGACGCTCGATCCGACGAGCCGCCAGGTGAAGCTCGGGGACGGCCAGACCGCGATCGTGACCGACACCGTCGGCTTCATCCACAAGCTGCCGCACCAGCTCGTCGACGCGTTCCGGGCGACGCTCGAGGAGGTCAACCGGGCCGATGTTCTCATCGAGGTCGTCGATGCCTCCGATCCGCACCTTCGCGAGCACCGGACGACCGTCCAGACGGTCCTCGACGAGCTCGGGGCGGGGGACAAGCCGCGCCTCGTTGCCTTCAACAAGGCCGATCTCGTCGAGGCCGCCGCCCGTAAC
>DATHGS010000510.1:0-3970 GCA_035490155.1 Candidatus Methylomirabilota bacterium
GCCCGGTGCCGCCCAGATCCGGCCGCCCATCGACTCGACGATGCGGCGGCAGACGAACGGGCCAATGCCGGCGCCCTGGCGCCGGCTGCGCGGTTCGTCGACCAGTTCGAGCAGCCGCTCCGCTTCTCGGGGTCGGAGATCCGGCCCCCGATCGAGGACCCGTAGGCTCACCTCCCGATCGTCGGCCTCGAGGCGGATGACGACGGGAGCGTCCGGCCGGCCGTAGCGGGAGGCCGCGGTCACGAGGTTCCTGATCACCTGCTCGATGTAGACCGGATCGGCGTGGACCGCCGGCGGGTCGGTGATCCCGGCACGCACGATCGGGACATTCGGCGCCCGACTGGACGCCAGGCGGATCGATGTCTCGACGACGCGTTGCAGGAGGACCGGCTCGACGGACAGGTCGAGGAGGCCCTGTTCCGCGCGCGTCAGCACGAGGAGGTCTTCGACGACGTCGTAGAGGTGTGCCGCCTCCGCGCTGATGTCGGCGGCGATCTCCGTTCCGGCCGCGCGCTCCGACCCGCGCCTCGCGAGAACCCGACTGCCCGCGTAGATCGTCGTGATCGGTGTCCGCAGCTCGTGCGACAGGATCGACAGGAACGCTCGCCGCTCCGCCCGGGCGAGGCGAGCCTCCGTGACGTCGCGCAGGATGAAGATTCGGCCCGTCGCTTCACCGTCGGCCGGTTGTGCGCCGCGACTCACCGGGACGCTCCGCAACTCGAACCAGCGATTCGGGACGTCACGCGGCCGAAGCGTCACCGGCTTGTCCGGCTGCGGATCGATCGGCAATGGCTCGAACCGCCCGAGCAGGTCGGATCGATCGCGCACGGGTCGCCCTTTGAACAGCCGCTCGGCGGCCGGGTTCACCATCCGAATGCGGTCGTCGGGATCGCAGACGAGGACCGCCTCCGGCATCGCCTCGAGAACGGCCCGCAACTCGGCGGACGGGCCGACCGACGCGGGTGGGCGAGCAGCTGCCGAGCGGGCCCGAACCTGTCGCCGTGGGGCGCTCCTGTTCGGCGCTGGTAGGCGTTGGATCATCGGATGGGCGGTTGTCCTTTCCACGTTCCTCGACCATGATCCGGCCCGGCGGGTTGCCGACGGGGCCGACGACCACCCGAACCGCGTTGCGCGCGCATCGCAGGTGGCTCGCGCCATGCCTGGGCAGCCGCCGATTCCTGCAAGGCGGCTGCGAGCCCGTGACGTTCGGCGTTGCGTCCGCATGACGAATCGAGAGTTCTACTGACGCCGCCGGGGCTTCTGGTTCCCGACGGCGCGGAGGAACGAAATGGCTCGAGTCCGGGTGTCGACCAGGCGGAGGACCGGCACCGTGGCCATGCCCATCCCCGGCGCCCGATGAGCGCAATCGGGACGGCGATCGGCGATGCCGTCGACGCCTTCCTCTCGAACCCGGCCGTCGGCCTTGCCGCTCACCTGGTCGAGGCTTACGTCATCGTCGTCTGGCTGGCCGTTGCGCTCTGGGCCTTCGTCGACATGCGTCGCAGGACGAGGCACCTCCCGGCGGCATACGGTGCGGCCGCCCTCGTCATCCTCGCGTCGCCGGTCCTCTTC
Organism: Candidatus Methylomirabilota bacterium; assembly: GCA_035490155.1. GTDB lineage: Bacteria > Chloroflexota > Limnocylindria > Limnocylindrales > CSP1-4 > CF-46. Next base: position 1,573 of record DATHGS010000510.1, read on the forward strand.
CCGCTGGCTGTCGTCATCCTCCGCATCGTCCGACCCGCGGCGTTCGCCGCCGAGCAGCGGCTGGCCCTGGTTCGCGAGTCCGTGCTCCAGGCCGACTTGATCGCGCCGCGCTGCCCCGATTGCCACCGGACGATCGAGCCCGAATGGATCCTCTGTCCCTCATGCCGCCAGCTGCTCGCCCATATGTGCGGCCATTGCGGGCGGACGGTCGATCTCGATTGGTCGATCTGCGCCTGGTGCGGCGAAGGACTCCAGTCCGCAGGCCCGACTCAGCTGACCGCCAACGCCTGATCTCGCGGCGCCAAACGCGAAAACGCCGTCCGTCGGCGGGAGGCCGGCGGACGGCGTTTCCTTGCGAGAGGACCGTCAGACGTCGTCCGTGTCGACGTCCTTGTGCCACTTGTCAGCTTCGGAGCGGATGTCGTCGCCGGCGTTGCCGAGACCCGTCCGGATGTCGTCGCCCGTATTGGCGATCTTGTCCGACACGCTCTCCTCGCCGTCGGCCCGACGCCACGTTTCCTTGGCCTCGTTGTCGACCTCACGCATCGTCTTCTTGACGTCGGCCTTGGCTTGTTCGTATCCCATGAATAGGACCTCCCAGTTGTCCGCGGGCCACGTCGCCCGCATTTCGAAGGTAGTGGCGGGCGGGTTGCGACCCGAGTCGGGGATTCGATGCCGGAATCACAGCCCGCTTGCAACGGCGCCGGAACTCGACGACGCTTGGGCGATGTCACGTCGCTGCAATCGAGCGGGCAGCGCCGAACGAGCGCGCGGTGCCGCCGAGCCCGTACCGTCGGGGCAGTCGACCGACCCACGAAGGAGGAACGCCACATGGCAGTGAACAACAGCCCGAGCCGGGCAGCAGCGGCCGACGAAGGCCACGATCGAGACTTTGCGACGGCGACGCGCGAGGTTGCGACGGAGGTCGCCGATCGGGCCAGCGCCGTCGCGGCGCGCCTGCCCGAAGCAGCTGCAACCACGAAAGTCGCCGTCGAAGAGGCCGCCCGCCTAATGGAGGCTGGGTCGGATCAGATGCTTGCCCAGCGCCAGGCCGAGCGTCCCTGTCGCTCGGCCTGGCGCTGGGCATGCTCGTCGGCGGCGCCAACCGACTCCTGGTCGCGGTCGCCCTGATCCCGGCGACGGCGATGGCCTTCACGTTGCTCGATCGGTACGGCAGCAACCGGGTCACGGCGCCCGCCCGTCGCCAGAGCTGATCGTCGGGTTGCCGCTCCGCGCGGCACCGGCGGTTCGCCGGCTCGCGACGCTTCGCCACTTCACGACGACCGGGGTCATCGACAGAGCCCCGGTCGTTTGCTGTCCGTCTTCCTCGACGCCCCGTGCGGCGCCCTGCCTCGGAGCTGGAAAACTGGTCGCAGACGCGCGGAACGCCCGGAGGAGGGGGCTCCGGGCGTCCGCGAGGATCGGGGTGGAAGCGCCCCGTCACAAGCGCCACCACTCAAGAAACATTCAAACTGATTGTTCCGAACGCCGACGTGGTGCGCCCGGTACATCTTGATCGTAGGCGGCGATGGCTCCGCTGAGTCTCCCTTTTGGCCGTCGAGACATTACATCCGCCTTGCACAAGCGTAGCCACGCCGCTCACGGTCAGGCCAAAGGGCTCCGGAAAAGAGGCTCCAGATCCGCCGAGGACCGGTCGCCCAGGAACGTAAACGGGCTCCCGGACCCCCAGTGGTCGGGAGCCCAGGCAAGTCTCCGCCTCGTTGGGTATCGGCGATGCCGGAGGGCACTGGCGGATCGTTGCATTGATGTGCCGTGCCTCGGTCACGTGCCCATCGCGTCATGGGTCAGGATCTCGAGGACCGCGGCCGCCAGATCCCGCGCATCCGTGTCGCAACGCCGACCCTGAACGGGCGACCGACCTGGTCGCGGGCCGATGAGGAGGGACCGCACACCTGTCGGGCGGTCGGCGCAGCGGGCGGGCTCAGCGGTGACGAACCAGGAGCCGCGGATCGGGTCGTCGGGGAGGCGTTCCAGCGTCGGCGCACCCGGGAGGGACGGCACGCCTGCCGCGGCCCCCGCACCGACGAAGATCACTCGCTGGCCGGCGTCGACCAGGTGGGCAAGGTGGTCGGCGGCGTTCGGGGCTGACGCCACGGTCGCATCGACATAGATATCGGTCATGGTGGCGAGACTATTGGCCGCGACCCGCGCTTGTGGCTTCGCGACGGCCCACGGTCATTGCAGCCGAGCGGCAGAGACGGCCGCCGGGTCACCATCGAGAGGTGACGCCGGCGGCCGTCTGCGTCTGGCGGCGAGTTGTCAGCGGTTGTTTTGCTGGGATACGGTGCCTCGCCACGCCCCGGTCTCGACGCCGCGGCCCTCGATGAATTCCCTGAACCGCTCCAGGTCGCCCTTGGCCCGCCGGTCGACGAGCCCG
>DATHGS010000511.1:0-2690 GCA_035490155.1 Candidatus Methylomirabilota bacterium
TGCAGGAGCCCTTGCCGGAGCGTGCCCCGGGCGACTGGTGGCTGACAATCCCGGAGATCTTCCATACCGACTGAGCGTCGGCGGAGCCGGCGTTACGCTATCGGTGACCGTCGGCGAGAGGCTGACAGGCCCTGAGCTGCACAGGAGTGAGCGTGGCACGCTACGCGATCGGGGTCGACTTCGGGACGTCGAGGCCTGATGTGGTCGTCGTCCGGCTGCGACTCGGTTCGTGACTAGAGGCGCGGCCCGCGACGCCGACGATCCGCTGGTCCTCGAGAGTGGCGACGCCCGACTCGAAGTCGACTCCGCGGCGGGCGGCCGAATGGCCTCGCTGATCGTCGACGGGTCCGACCTGCTCGCCAGAACCGGCAGCGGCGCGCTCTACTGGGGCTGCTATCCGATGGTTCCATTTCCTGGCCGGATCCGCGACGGGACCTTCGTGTTCGACGGCCGGCGCATCGAGCTGCCGCGCAACCTACCGCCGCACGCCATCCATGGCACGGTCATGGATCGGCCGTGGACGGTCGTCGACGACCAGACCCTGTCGATCGATCTCGGGCCGACGTGGCCGTTCGCCGGTCGCGTCACGCAGCGGTTCGCGCTCGGGGACGACGAGCTGCGCGTGTCGCTGACCCTCGAGGCGGAAGAGCCGATGCCGGGCGCGGTCGGCTGGCACCCGTGGTTTCCGCGCCGGCTGACCGGCAGCGCATCGCGGCCGGCCGCGCCTTCGCCACCAGCCGAGCTTCATTTCGATGCCGCCAAGATGTTCGTGCGCGACGCCTCCGGAATCCCGACGGGCGAGCTCGTCGAGCCGACGGCGCGACCTTGGGACGACTGCTTCACCGGCCTCCGCTCCGCCCCGACCCTGACCTGGCCGGGCGTCCTCAGCCTCGAGATGACATCGTCGTGCGACTACTGGGTCGTGTACGACGAGCCGGCCGACACGATCTGCGTCGAGCCGCAGTCATCGCCGCCCGACTTCGTCCATCTCGATCCCGTCGTCGTCACGCCGGGCCAGCCCTTGACCGCGACGATGACGTGGCGCTGGCGGCGCGAAGCCGTTCAGCGGCCTCCTCGGCCGTGAGATCCCGCTGGCGCTCCGCGAGCAGCTCGTAGCCGACCATGAACTTGCGCACCGACGCGGATCGCAGGAGCGGCGGATAGACGTGGGCGTGGAGCTGCCAGTGGTCGTGGCTGTCGGCATCGAACGGCGCCTGGTGCCAGCCCATGGAATACGGGAACGGGTGGTCGAACAGGTTGTCGTAGCGGGTCAGGAGCTCGATCAGCGCGTCGCCCAACGTCGCCCGCTGTGCCTCCGAAACGTCCGGCAGGCGGCCGGCCGGCGCCTTGGCGACGATCAGCGTCTCGTGCGGCCAGACCGCCCAGAAGGGAACGACGATCAACCAGTCGTCGCTTTCGACGACGACCCGCGGGCCACCGCTTTCCTGGCGAACATAGTCCTGCAAGAGGCGACGCCCGGTGGCTGCGAAATAGCGGCGCTGCGTCGCATCCTCGCGAGCGGCCTCGACCGGCAGCGCCGTGCCCGCCCAGATCTGGCCATGCGGGTGCGGATTCGACGCGCCCATCGCCTCGCCCCGGTTCTCGAAGACCTGGACCCAGCGATAGGTCGCCCCGAGCTCCGTGGTCTGGTCCGCCCACACGTCGACGACGCGGACGACCTCGGGCGCGGTCATCCCGGCCAGGGTCAGGTCGTGGCGCGGCGAGAAGCAGACGACCCGGCACGTGCCCTGCTCTCCCTCCGCGACGAGAAGGCCGTCCTCGAGGCGACCAGTCGGACTGTTTGGCCGGAGGGCGGCGAAGTCGTTGGTGAAGACGAACGTGCCGTCGTAGCGCGGATTCGTCGCGCCGCCGGCGCGATCGTTTCCTGGACACAGATAGCAGGTCGGGTCGTAGCGGGGACGGTCCTCGCCGACGCTCGTTTCGTGGGAACCCTGCCACGGCCGCCCGGTCCGGCCGGCGGAGACGAGGACCCACTCGTCGGACAGTGGGTTGTAGCGCCGATGCGGGTCGGCCAGGATCTCCGCGGTCGTCTCGCTCATCGATCGCGAGCATACGTCAGCCCGTGGGGTCGATGAACGAGGTCTTCGAGCCCGAGGAGCTCGTCGCGGCGCTCGTTGCCCGCGAGCCCGCGGCGGCCGCGGATCCTGCCGCCATCCGGATCGTCCGGGCGCCCGGACGGGTGAACCTCATCGGCGAGTACACCGACATCAACCAGGGGCTGGTCCTGCCCGCAGCCATCGATTGCGAGATCCGGATTGCCTGCATCCCCAGCGGCGATCGACGAGTCGAGCTGATCCGGCTGGACAACGACGAGCGTGGCGCATTCGAGCTCGACGTTCCTCGCGAGCGATCCGGAACGTGGCTCGACTACGTCGCGGGCACCGCCTGGGCCCTGGCCGAAGCCGGCCTGCCGACCGGCGGGTTGCGCGGCGTCATCGGCTCGACCCTGCCGGAGAACGCCGGACTGTCGTCGTCCGCGGCGATCGAGCTCGCATCAGCCTGGGCGTTGCTGGGTGAGGTTGCCGCCGGGGTCGATCGCCTGGCCCTCGCGCAGGTCTGCCAGCGGGCGGAGAACGGTTACGTCGGCGTGCAGTCCGGGCTCATGGATCAGTTCGCCTCGTCTTGCGGGGTGGCCGGGGCCGCTCTGCTGTTGGACTGTCGAACGACGG
>DATHGS010000512.1:0-8902 GCA_035490155.1 Candidatus Methylomirabilota bacterium
CATCCTGTTCCAGCACCTTTTCTGGTTCTATTCCCACCCAGCCGTCTACATCATGGCCCTGCCCGGCCTGGGGGCGATCCTCGAGGTCGTGCCGGTCTTTGCCCGCAAGCCGCTGTTCGCGTACCCGCTCGCAGTCCTGTCGTTCATCAGCATCGGGGTGATGAGCTTCATGGTCTGGGCCCATCACATGTTCGTCAGCGGCATGGCCGAGTTCTTCCACATCCCGATCATGCTCACGACGGAGCTGATCTCCGTGCCGACAGGAATCGTCTTCCTGTCAGCCCTAGGGACGATCTGGTTGGGGCGGATTCAGTTCAAGGTGCCCATGCTGTGGGTCTTCGGCTTCATCTGGGCGTTCCTCATCGGCGGGATCACCGGCGTCTTCCTCGCCGACGTCCCGACCGACATCGCGCTCAGCGACACGGCCTTCGTCGTGGCCCATTTCCACTACACGATCGTCGGCGGGACGATCTTCGGGCTGTTTGCGGGCACCTACTACTGGTTCCCGAAGATCACCGGCAGGATGTACAACGAGCGGCTCGGCAGGCTCCACTTCTGGTGGTTCACGCTCGCCTTCAACGCGACCTTCATCCCGATGTTCTGGCTGGGCATCGAGGGGATGCGCCGGCGCGTCGCCGATTACCCGGCCGAGTTCGGCACCGTGAACCTGTTCATCAGCATCGCCGCCTTCAATATCGCGCTCTCGGTCGGTGTCTTCGCCTTCAACATGATCCGGTCGTGGAAGACGGGCCCGGTCGCGGAGTCCAACCCATGGCAGGCCCAGACCCTCGAGTGGCAGATCGCCTCACCACCACCGATCCAGAACTTCGACGAGATCCCAACGGTCACGGCCACGCCGTACCAGTACGGAAGCCCTCGTCCCGCCGCGGCTGAGGGGAGCTCGGGATCGTGACCACGCACGCGGCGATCGGCGCACACGACGAAGAAGCGGCGGCTGCGGCGAGCAACATGCTGCTCGCGGTGAAGCTGGCGATCCTCTCCGAGGTGATGCTGTTCGGGGCGCTCTTCGCGGCCTATTTCGTCATTCGGGGGGAGAGCCCGGGCTGGCCGCCGCCGGGCCACCTCGAGCGGCCGGAGCTCGTGCTGCCTGGGTTCAATACGCTGCTGCTGGTCTCGTCGAGCGTGACGATGCAGTTGGCGGTTCGCGCGGCCCGTGCCGGCAACCAATCGCGCATCCTGCGCTGGCTCGGGCTGACCCTGCTCCTCGGCGGGACCTTCATCGTGATCCAGGCCTACGAGTTCTCGACCAACGGCTTCGGCCTTGACGCCGGGACGTTCGGCTCGACGTTCTACATCCTCACCGGCTTCCATGGAGCCCACGTGCTCGCCGGCGCGATCCTCATCGCGATCGTGGCGAACCGCACTCGTCTCGGGCTCGTGTCGGTCGAGCACCACACCGCGCTCGAGGGGACCAGCTACTACTGGCACTTCGTCGACGTGGTCTGGATCTTCCTGTTCTCGTCGCTCTACGTGCTGTAGCCGGCGACACCTTCGAAGGCTGTCAGCCTGAGGGGACGGGATCCTCGGCGATCTGGCCGGCGGCCCGGCTGGCGGCCTCGTTAGCCTCGGCGGCCTCAGCCGCTTCGGCAGCGCGGGAGGCCGACAATCGGGCGTCGGACCGGATGCTCTGACGCGCGTCGGCGCGCATCCACGCGGCAATGAGCGCCGGGACCATGGCGAGGAGCAGCAGGTCGCCGACGCCCCACATGATCACGCCGCCGATCTGCTGGTCGATGAGGGCGCTCGGTCCCCATGAGCGGACGATCGTCGCGTAGTGCGAGTAGAGGACCGTCGGGGCGAAGTAGATCGCCAATCCCACGGCAGCGTTCACCGGCATCTGGAGCCCGACGTAGGCCAGGCGCGCGCCGTAGCCCATGCGCCCCGGGATTGGGTCGGCGGCGACGACCGGCCACCAGAAGAGCAGGCCGGCCGCCAGGTAGAGCGCGTGCTCGGCGACGTGCACGTTCCGATCCTCGAGTGCCGCGTTGTAGAGCGGGCTGAAATGGGTGAGCCACATCACGATCGCGAAGAGCGGCCACGCGACGAGCGGCGCGGCGATCAGCCGCACGACGCGGGAGTGAAGCACAGGCAGGACGACGCGATGACGTACCCGCGGGCTGGCGATCCGCAGCAGGAGCGTGACCGGAGCACCCAGGGCGAGGAGCGGCGGGGCCACCATCGCCAGCAACAGGTGCTGGACCATGTGCACGGTCAGGAGATCCTCGGCGTAGACGTCGAGAGCCGATACCAGCGCCAGCACGATGGCCGCAACGCCGGCCAACCATGCAACCACCCGCCAGTCAGGCACCGGCACCCGTGGGTGAGCGCCATTCACCCGCCGAACGGCCAGCAGGTACAGGCCGGCCGCGAGCAGCGCCCCGATCAAGGGGACTGGGTCCGGCGACCACGTAGTGAGCGCGGTGAGAGGCGTCGGCTCGGGAGCGGCGATCCCGTGGGCCAGGGCTGTTTTTGTCGAGATCGCCACGAGGGCGCCCAGTCCAAGGCCGCGCAGGGCGAGGCGGGAGATCGGGCGCATCAGGGGTGCAATGGTACGACGGCCGGGTATGCGAATCTCCGCCCCGGCGGCAGTGAGACCGGACCATCGGCAGGTGCGTTGTTTCCGTAGACTTGGCAGGTGAATCCAACGCCTCGCCGCCTCGTCATCCTGACCGAGGGTCAGTGGCACGTCCACAACGCGAAGACCGCGACGGGAGTCATCCGCTTTGGTCAGGACGACGTCGTCGCCCTGCTCGATTCGACGATCGCCGGGCGCAACGTCGACGAGTGGCTGCCCGGTCACGACATCCCGGCGGTCGCGACCCTCGGCGAGGCGCTCGCTTCGCCACGCGGCCGGCCGGACGCGCTCCTCATCGGCATTGCCCCCACCGGCGGCAGGTTTCCGGCGGCGTGGCGAGCGACGATCCTCGAGGCGATCCGCGCAGGTCTCGATATCCTGTCGGGGCTCCACACGTTCCTCGGCGACGATCCGGAGTTCCGCGCGGCGGCCGCCGAGGCCGGGGTCCACATCGTCGACTATCGCCGCCCACCCGAGCGGATGGAGACCGCCGTCGGGCGGCCGCACCTGCCCGGCAAGCGGGTGATCCTGACAATCGGCACCGATTGCGCCATCGGCAAGATGTCGGTCGCCCTCGAGCTTCGGCGGGCGGGGACGGCCGCCGGTCGGTCGGTCGTCTTCACGCCGACAGGCCAGACGGGAATGATGATTGACGGCTGGGGCGTAGCCATCGACCGGGTCATCAGCGACTTCGTCCAGGGCACCTGTGAGTGGCTCCTCGAGGAGGCCGAGTCGCGCGGGGACTGGATCCTCGTCGAGGGCCAGGGGTCGCTCGACCATCCGGCATACTCATCGGTGACACTCGGGCTAATCCACGGGACGACGCCGCATGCGATGGTCCTCGTCCACAAGCCGGGGCTCGCCGATCACGACTTCGACCATCTCCCGGACCGGACGTTCCCGATCCAGCCGCTGGCACCGTTCATCGCGCTCCACGAACAGGTGGCCGCTCTCGTCGCCCCGTCGCGGGTGGTCGCCGTCGCCTTGAACACCTCGTTGATCGCGTCGGACGACGACGCCCGCGCGGAGATCGCCCGGACGGCGGCCGAGATCGGACTGCCGTGCGACGACCCGGTGCGCTTCGGTGGCGATAGCCTGTGGGCCGCGATCGAGACCGGCGTCGAAGCGCTGCCGTGGGTCTGAACCTCCGTCACGAGGTCCTCCGGCTGGCGCTGCGGGATCCGTTCGTCATCGCCCGCGCCGAGCACGGCGGGGGACACGAGGTGACGACGATCGTCGTCGAGCTCCGCGACGATCGGTTTCCCGGGGTCGTCGGGGTGGGGGAGGGCTATCCGGATTCCTACTACGGCGAGACGCCCGAGACGATGGTCGCGGTCTGGCCGCTCCTCCTCTCGGCGATCGGCGAACCCGAGCTGACGCTCGACGGCCTGGCCGGCGCGGCCGACGCCATGACCGCGGCGATCGCCCACCATGGCGCCGCCAAGTGCGCGCTCGACATCGCCCTCCACGATCTCGCGGCGAAGGTCGCGGGCGTGCCGCTCCACGCCTTCCTCGGCCTTCCGCGGGAGCTGCCGCCGACCGACTTCACGATTGGCATCGACGCGCCTGCCGTGGTCGCCGAGCGGGCGGCCCGGGCGGCCCACTTTCCCGCGCTGAAGATCAAAGTCGGTGGCTCGGCCGACCTTGCGACGCTCGAGGCCGTTCGGGCGGTGTTCGCCGGCCCGATCCGGGTCGACGCCAACACCGGCTGGTCGCCCGATGACGCCATTGCCCTCTTGCCCCATCTCGAGCGCCTCGGGGTAGAGCTGATCGAACAGCCATTCCGCGCCAGGCGGCTGGATCAGTTGCGCGAACTCCAGGAACGGTCCTCGCTGCCGATCGTCGCCGACGAGAGTGCGGTCACGATCGAGGACCTCGACGGCCTCGTCGACGTCGTCGCCGGGGTCAACGTGAAGCTCGCCAAGTGCGGCGGCGTCGGTCCGGCGAAGCGGATGCTCGAGCGGGCGCACGAGCTCGGTTTTCGAACGTTCCTGGGCTGCATGGAGGAGACGTCGGTCGGGATTGCCGCGTCGGCTGCCGTCGCCTCGCTGGCCGATTGGGTCGACCTGGACGGCAACCTCCTTCTCGCGGCCGACCCGTTCACGGGGCTGGTTCTCGGAGCCGACTGCCGCTGGCAGCTGTCCGCGAACCCCGGCCTGGGCCTCGAGCGGCGCCGGTCGTGAGTCCCACGAGGGGTGTGGATAACTTGGTGGACGAGATCGTGGACAAACCCCCTTCCGGCCTCGACCCGACGGGCCTACGATTGGCCTCCACCGATCGCGGAGCGCTTCCCGGGAGGGGCGAAGCCCGGCGGTCGGAGTCCCAACGGGCTATCCGTCGGCCGGTTCATCGCGCCAGTCGGCGGCCGGGTACAGTCATGTCATCGAACAGGAGGGTGAGCCATCGATGGATCCCAGGATCGCCAGCGCGCGTGCTCAACCGACCGAATTCGAGTCGGGTGATCCGGAGGCGATCGACTTCGTCCGCTTCTGCTACCGGCGCCGCCATGTCGGGTGGCCCGAGCTCTATGACGAGATGTGCGCGGTGGCAGGCAGAAGCCTCTATCGCGGGTTTGCCGCCGACGATCTAGGTCGGATCGGCATCGGCTTCGCCCTTGATCAAATGCCGGCCCTTGCCACGATCGTCCACCAGGTGGTCGCCGAGGACCGCGAGCGACGACGGCTGACGGCCGACGCCATTCGGGCGTCGTACGTCGAGACATCTGCCGAGGTCGGCTCGAACGAAGCAGAGGCCACACCAGTCGCCGAAACGCCCACGACCGACAGAACGTCCACGACCGATAGGGCGCCCGCAGAGACGAGTCCAGCCGAAGCGGCCGCGAGACTCGTCGCAGTAGGTGCCGGAGCCTGACCCAGATCTGGCCCGGGCACGGCCCAGCTCTTTTCCCGCCATTTGGCGGATCCGGAGGACCCTCGCCGGTCAGGGCGAGGGTCCTCTCCGTTACGCGGGCCGCCATGACAGCCGATCGGTGCGTTGGCTGCTGCGGTCCTCGCTCACGCACGTTCGAGTGCGCTCGCTCCGGTCCTCGCAAGCCGCCTTCCGCTCGACTGCCCTGGCGGCCCGCTCTATTGCGTTGCCCAGCCGATCGGGGCGTTGCCCGCTGCGCTCCTCGCTCACAGGCCTTGAAGCCTGCTCGCTCCGGTGCTCGCCGGCGCCTTCCGCTCGACTGCCCCTGGCGCCCCGCTTCGTTGCGTGGCCGGCCGCCGTGGCCGCCGATCGGGGCGTTGGCTGCTGCGGTCCTCGCTCACGCATGTTTCGAGTGCGCTCGCTCCGGTGCTCGCGGGCGCCTTCCGCTCGACTGTCCTGGCGGCCCGCTTCGTTGCGTGGCCGGCCGCCATGGCCGCCGCTAGAATGCGGCTGTGAAGCAGATGTACCACCCGTCGGACCTCGCGGCGATGGATCCGCTCGTCCTGATGAAGAACCTCGATCACGTCCGAATGACGAGTCGGCGGCTGTCGTACGTGCTCCAGCAGCAGGTCCACCTGTACACGCCCGAGGCGAATGACGTCCGCGAGCAGATCGACCGCTACGTCGAGGCGGAGCGCCAGATCGAGGGCGAGATGGCGAGGCGGAAGATCCGGGCCTGATCGAGGCCGGCGGCCGCGGAGCGCACGAGCCCCGAGGATGGGCGCCGCGCTCTCATAGGGCCCGAAGGCCCCGTTGCGGCCAATCCCACTCGATCGGGGTTGCGGCACCGGCCAGGGCCCGTCGCCGGCCGGCTTCGGTGGCACCCAGGACGAGGATCCGGTCCGTCTTCGTCGCCCGGCCCGCTTCGGCGCCCCACAGCTTCGTCATCTTTCGGTCGGCCGCGACGTCGTCGAGGGCGACCCCCGCCAGGGCATAGCCCTCCGGCGCGGCGGCCGCGGCCCAGACCCGCTCGGCCAGGCCGACGGCGCCGGCGATCGGTCGGCCGCGGTCGAACTCGACGTCCCCGATGACGAGAACGACGACCGCGTCGTCGGTCAGGATGGGGCGGAGGCCGGCGAGGACGTCGCGGAGGAACGCGAGGTAGGGCTCGCGGTGGTGGGCGTCGTCGAGGGTCGCGTCGATGGCCGCTGCGTCGAACCCCAGGAGCCACGTCCGAAGCCAGTTGTAATAGCCGTACTTGACGACCCGCAGGTAGGGCGGCGAGGTGACGACGAGGCGCGCCCGGTCGGGCAGGCCGCGCTGGCGGAGTGCATCGCGGGCCCGCGTCGCGATGTCACGGGCGTCGCCGAGGAGCGCCACGCCGGGTGTCTGCGGCGGCGCCTGGCGGTAGAGCCGACCGAGCTTCAGCTCGAGACCGTCGAATACGTCGCGCTCCGGCGAGTGGAAGTCGGTCCGGGCCGCGAAGTCGCGGACGTAGCGCGGGGCCATGCTGAACGTGTTCGGCATGATCGTCGACAGGTACGAGGCGCTCTTGCCGTGGAGGATGCCCGTCAGGGCCGCGGCGAGGAAGCGGTCGGTCGGGCGGTCGAGACGGAGGCTCGTCCGGACGAGGAGGAGCTGGGCGAGCGTCCGCCGATGGAACGCGACGGCGACCTCGGCTGGGACGGGCTCGCGGTCGACGTCGGAGAGGGGGCTGCCTGAGCCTGCGATCGGAACGCGAGCGCCGTTCGGTCCCGGGTCGGCCAGAACGGCGTCGGCGAGCGCCAGCCATGCCGCAGAATCGGTCGCCCAGGCGAGCCGCAGGCCCGCCAGCCGGGTTCGAGCTTCGGCTGGTGCAGCCGGTTCGACTTTCGCCGCCGTCAGAAGGTGGGCGAACGGATTGAGATCGCTGCCGAGCCCGATCCGGCCCTCCGCGCACGCCTGGAGGGGTGTCGTGCCGCGTCCGGAGAACGGGTCAAGGACCACGTCGCCTCGGCGTGAGTAACGACTGACGAACGCATGGGCGAGCGCCGCCGGAAAGCTCGCGAGGTACGAGCACATCGGGTGGAACGAGTGGCCCCACAGCCGCTGCTGGTCCTTCCATTCCGGGGCGATCGGCAGGGCCGGCAGGTCCGGGGCGCGGTCGAGGTCGAGCGCGAGGGCGAGCTGGGCCGCTCGGTTCTCGGGTGTCGGCATCGGCTGGGTCGTTGACTCCTCGCACGCGAAGGGTGGCGGAGCATAACACGACCGAATCTGGCCCTCGCCCGTAGACCGCGCCGCGGCGGACGGTTAGGCTAGGCGCGAGTCCGAGGCTGTGTGCGGAACCGCGCGGCGTCGGCAGTCACGGAGGCGTCTACATCGGCCTCTTCGCGACAGCCACGCATGCGAGGGCCCGTCCCCACCGTCCGAACCGGTTTCGGCGAAGAGGCCACCCGGGCTCATGCTCGGCCCGTCGCGCCGTCTTGCATGGATGCGGCGGGCCGCACCATGTCGAAGCCGACCCCTGGGTGGGGCCGGCTTCGGTATCCACCGAGGGAAAGTGACCCGGCTCAGCCCGGGCCAGTCGAGGGAGCCGGCGAGGCATTCGGGCCCGCTGGGCCCTCGCGATCGCCCTTGAAGCCACGGCCACCAAGGCCACGGAATCCGCCGCCAACGCGGGCCGCGTCGAGCGACCCGTCGGTTCGCAGCGTGCCCTCAGCGACGATGATCGCCCCGACCTTGATATCGGACAGCGTGGCGGTCGTGACGCCCCTGACCTGATAGGTGGTGGCGCCGTTCACGTGGATCGTGCCGGTTGTCCCGTCGCGCTGCGTCACGGTGATGTTGTTGCCGTCGATCGCGGTGACCTTACCGGCGATGGCCGGCAGGACCACCTGAATCGCGGTGATCGTGAATGTACCGTCGGTTCCCTTGGTCTGGTTGAACCGGATCTGGTCGCCGATCGCCAGATCGCCGAGCGCGATCGTGGCGCCACCCTTGGTGATCGTCGTCGTGCTGGTCACGGCGATGGTCCGCGTCCAGCCGTCGGCGGTGGCAAGTGACAGGTTGGAGCCGTCGATCGCCTTGATCGTTATGTCGTGGAACCCGCCGCGGCCTAGGAAGTCACCGCGTTTCCCGACGCGGGGGCCCGTCTTGTTCGTGCCCGGCGCGGCACTGGTTCCAGGCGCAGCGCTCGCGCCCGAATTTGTCGTTGTCGAGGAGGGCGTCGGCGAGGCGCCCATTGCGGCGACAGCGCCGACGACGACGAGGAGCGCCGCCCCGGCGACCATGCCGATACGGACGGGGAGGGATCGTCCGCGCGGGCGGCCATTCCCGCCGGGTGCCGCGCCGGATTCGCCGGCGGTTGCCCGGAATTCGATCTCGTTGGGTTCGGTCAAAGGATCCTCCGCAGTTCAGCCGCGGCGTAGCGGCAGTGAAAGGGTCGTGCACGCGACCTGT
>DATHGS010000513.1:0-5044 GCA_035490155.1 Candidatus Methylomirabilota bacterium
CGCGGCTCGGACTTCCGGATCCTGTCGGAGGCGAAGACGCCGCCTTTCTACATCAACGAGCCGGACGCCCCGATCGACGAGACGCTCCGGCTCCAGTACCGCTACCTCGACATCCGCCGCGAGCCGATGCAGCGCCGGCTCCTCCTCCGCAGCCGCCTGGTCCAGTCGATCCGCGAGGTGTACCACGCCAACGGATTCATCGAGGTCGAGACGCCGAACCTGATCAAGAGCACGCCGGAGGGCGCTCGCGACTTCATCGTCCCGTCGCGGCTGCAGCCGGGCACCGTTTACGCGCTACCGCAGAGCCCGCAGCAGCTCAAGCAGCTGCTCATGGTCGCGGGGATCGATCGCTATTTCCAGATAGCCCGCTGCTTCCGGGACGAGGACCTCCGGGGCGACCGCCAGCCCGAGTTCACCCAGCTGGACCTCGAGATGAGCTTCGTCGACGAGGACGCCGTCATGGCCTTCGTCGAAGCGATGACGATCGCCGTATCGGAGGCGACGACGCCCGACCGTCCGATCCAGACGGTGCCGTTCCCGCGCTTTACCTACGACGAGGCCCTCGAGCGATTCGGGACCGACAAGCCGGACGTCCGGTTCGAGATGGAGCTGGTCGACCTGGCGCCCATCCTGGCGTCGGACGGCGCTGAGGCCGCGGCCTCGGGGTTCCGGGTCTTCGACGAGGCGCTGGCCGCCGGCGGTCGGGTCAAGGCGATCGTGGCGCCCGGGCTGGGCACGGCTAGTCGGAGCCAGATCGACGATCTGACCGAGGTCGCAAAGCGATTTGGCGCGAAGGGCCTCGCGTCGCTCGCAGTCGAGGAGAACGGCGCCGTCCGCAGCTCGATCGCGAAGTTCCTCGGCGACGATCTCGTCGAACGTCTGATCGCACATGTCGCCGCCAGCCCGGGCGATCTGGTTCTCGTCGTCGCCGATACCGCGGCCGTAACCGCCGACGTCCTCGGCCGCTTGCGGGTCGAGCTCGGCAACCGCCTCGAGCTGGCCGATCCGACGGTCCTCGCGTACTGCTGGATCCACCGCTTCCCGATGTACCAATGGGATGCCGAGGGCGGCCGCTGGGATGCCACCCACAACCCATTCAGCGGCGTCGTCCCCGACGACGAGGAGCTCCTCGTCACGACGTCCGGCGATCCGTTGAAGCCCTCGCCGGACGATCCGGCCGGCCGGGCCCGGGCGCTCCAGTACGACATCGCCCTCAACGGCTGGGAGCTGGGCGGCGGCTCGATCCGGATCCATCGTCGCGACCTCCTCGCCCGGAGCTTCGCGCTCCAGGGCCAAACGGACGAGGGCATGCAGGAGAAGTTCGGGGCGGTCCTCGATGCCTTCGAATACGGCGCGCCGCCGCACGGCGGGATCGCCATCGGCATCGACCGCTGGGCGGCACTGCTCGCCGACCAGACGAACATCCGCGAGGTGATGGCCTTCCCCAAGACCCAATCTGGCAGCGACCTGATGCTGGCGGCGCCCTCGGCGCCCGATCCGACCCAGTACGCCGAGCTCGGCCTGCGCTTCGTCGGCCTGCCGGAGCGCCCGAAACCGTGATCGCGAAGCCAAGCGGCCGCGATCGACCGGGCGCCCTCGGCGCGATCGGCAACACGCCGGTCGTCCGCCTCTCGCGGATCGTCGAGCCGGACATGGCCGAGGTCTGGGTCAAGCTCGAGTCGGACAACCCGACGGGTTCCTACAAGGACCGGATGGCCCTCGCGATGATCGAGGGCGCCGAGGCGTCCGGCCGGCTCGCGCCCGGCCAAACGGTCGTCGAGTACACCGGCGGCAGCACCGGCAGCTCGCTCGCCCTCGTCTGCGCGATCAAGGGCTATCCGCTGCGGATCGTCAGCTCCGACGCCTTCGCCGAGGAGAAGGTTCTGACTATGCGGGCCTTCGGGGCAACCGTCGAGATCATCCACAGCCCGGATGGCATCACCCCTGAGCTCATTCCGCGGATGCGCGCGCGAGCGGCGGAGGTTGCCGCCGACACCGGCGGGTACCAGACCGACCAATTCAACAACCACGACATGGTCGACGGCTACGAGCCCCTTGGTGACGAGATGGCCGATCAGCTCGACGGGCGGCTCGACGCATACGTCGGTTTCGTCGGGACGGGGGGCTGCTTCCTGGGCGTCACCAGGGCGCTCCGGCGCCGGATCCCGCAGTTCGAGCGGATCGTCGTCGAGCCGGCCGAGTCGGCGGTCCTGTCGGGCGGCAAGCCCGGAACGCACAGGATCGAAGGTGGCGGCGCCGGGTTCGTACCGCCCCAGCTGTCGCCCGGCGATTGGGACGGCGTGGAGGCGGTCTCGACGGCGGACGCGATCGCGATGGCCCGTCGCGCCGCACGGGCTGAAGGCTTGTGGTCCGGGCCGTCGACCGGGGCCAATCTGGTTGCTGCCTTGCGGGTCGCGCGTCGCCTCGGTCCGTCGGCCCGCGTCGCGACCGTCCTCGTCGACAGTGGCCTCAAGTACCTCGGTGGCGAGGTCTACCGCTGAGCGACGCGACCGAGTCACGGCTGCCGGGGCCGCTCGAGGCGATCGCTCGACGTCCCCACCTGGCGGCTCTCCTCGGGGCGATGTGCATCGCCTTCTCCGGGATCCTCTACCGCTACGCGGAGGTGTCGCCCTCGACAGGCGTCGTGTTTCGCTGCCTCTTCGGCCTGCCGGTCCTGGCCGCGGTAGCCGTGATCGAGCAGCGGCGCTACGGCCCGTTGCCGGCGACCACGGTCCGGCTGGCGGCCGTCGCCGGCGTCTTCTTCGCCGGCGACCTTCTCTTCTGGCACCACGCGATCGAGGCCGTCGGTGCCGGCTTGGCGACGGTCCTCGGCAACCTCCAGGTCCTCGTCGTCGGTCTCGTCGCTTGGGTAGTCCTTCGCGAGCGGCCATCACGCTCGGTCTTCGCGGCTCTGCCGTTCGTCCTGGTCGGTGTGGCCCTCATCTCCGGCCTCGGCGGCGGAGCCTATGGCAAGAATCCCCTTCTGGGAGTCGCCCTCGGTCTCGCCACCGCCTGCTGCTACGCCGGCTATCTCCTCGTCATCCGGCGCGGCGGACGCGATCTCCGACGCCCGGCCGGCCCCGTCGCGATCGCGACGGCCTCGACTGCGGCCGTCGCAGTGGTCGTCGGGCTCATCGGTGGCGACCTGGACCTCGCGCCGGCGCTGCCAAGCCTGGCCTGGCTGGCGGTTCTCGGGCTGACGTCGCAATCGGCGGGGTACCTGCTCATCTCCCTGTCGCTGCCGCGACTGCCCGCCGTCGTGACCTCGATGATCCTGCTCGCCCAGCCGGTCGCGAGCGTCATCCTGGCGATGGTTCTACTAGGGGAGTCGCCGTCCCCGACGCAACTGGCCGGGGTCGCCCTCGTCGTGGGCGGCATCGCCATTGCCACCTTGCCGGGGAGGGGCCGGGCTGCAGTCTCGCCAAGGCGATCGCCAGCGGCAGGAACCTGAGAGAAGCGTCTCTTACGCTCGGCGCGGTGGCTCAGTCCGGGTCGGGGCCTCCGGCCTGGCCGTACGGCGCGAGGGCGGGCCCCTCGAGCGGGCCGTCGTCCGGGTCGTCGGCGATCGTGTCGCCCCACTCGTGGACGTGGCCGCCAGCCGGCGCGGATGGGCCGGCGTAGGGCGGCAGGTCGGCGCGGGCGACGGCACGGTCGTGTGTCACGCCGGGGTCGCCGAGCGCAAAGGGCCGCAGCTCGAGGCTGGCCGCGAGATCCTCGACGATCGCGGCGGGCATCCTCGTCGGGTCGACGGCACGGAGGGTGGGCAGTGCGCCGACCGGTAGCAGCACGGGCCAGCCAGACTCGTCGTCGAAGGTCGGGACGAGGAGGGCAGCCGCGCCCGGTCCATGCGCCTCGATCAACGAGGTCACGGTCTCGGGGCCAACCCAGGTCATCCGCGCCGGCCAGATGAGGGCGCCGGTCGTCTCCCGGACCGTTGCCGCCGCAACCTCCATGCCGCGAGCCATCTGACCAGCCGGCCCGACCTCGTCCGGAGCGGGCTCAGCGAGCGTCACGGGGGAGCCGGCAAGGGCCACGGCCACGGTGCCGTCGGGGTCGTGGGCGACGACGACGATCGGGGTCGCACCGCCTGACCAGGCGACGTCGGCGATCCGCCGGACCGCCGGCAGCCCATCGGCGTCGGCGAGCGCGGATTCGGTCGATGACGCGAGGATGATTGCTGCAACGGTCACGCCCGGATGCTAGCAGGCGGGCCGGGCGACCCGGGCTTTCGCGAAGGCGCCGCGGCGGCGACGACGCGGCATCGACGGGCACCACGAAAGGGCTCCAGCGTGACGTGTGCGACAATGCGCCATCCCATGACCGACATCGCCCGCTCCACCATGCCCTCCTCGACCGCCTCCGCCTCGACCCCGACGGGCTCGACCGCCATCCGGGCGGACCTTCGCAACCTCGCCATCGTCGCCCACGTCGACCACGGCAAGACGACCCTCGTCGACGCGATGCTCCGCCAGACAGGCACGTTCCGGGCGAACCAGGCCGTCGTCGATCGGGTCCTCGACTCCGGCGACCTCGAGCGCGAGAAGGGGATCACGATCCTCGCCAAGCAGACCACGATCGACCACGCCGGCATCCGCCTCAACATCGTCGACACCCCCGGTCACGCCGACTTCGGCGGCGAGGTCGAACGGTCGCTGCTCATGGTCGACTCGGTTCTGCTCCTCGTCGACGCCGCCGAGGGTCCGCTGCCGCAGACTCGCTACGTCCTCCAGAAGGCGATGGCCCGCCACCTGCCGGTCGTCGTCGCGATCAACAAGATCGACCGATCCGATGCGCGCCCGTCGGAGGTTCTCGACGAGATCTACGAGCTGTTCATGGATCTCGGCGCCGACGAGCACCAGATCGAGTTCCCTGTCGTCTACACGAATGCCAAGCTCGGGACCGCGACCCGTTCGCTGGAGAAGCCCGGGACGGACCTCGCCCCGCTCCTCGATCTCCTCGTCGAGGTGACCCCACCGCCGTCGTACGTCGAGGGCCACCCGCTCCAGCTGCTCGTCACCAACCTGTCCGCCAACGAATATGTCGG
>DATHGS010000514.1:0-3607 GCA_035490155.1 Candidatus Methylomirabilota bacterium
CGGCTTGGCGGCGACCCAGGCGAGGAGCTCGGCCCGCAACCTCGTATTGAGGACAACGCCCGGCTCGACCCACGCGCGCCTGGCCTGCATGACCCCCCAGCGCGTGTCGTCGAGCTCGCCCGTGTTATGGGCGTCGGAGTCGATCGTCAGGACGCAACCGGCCTCGACGGCCCGGCGTGCGCGCTCGACGGACAGGTCCAGCCGGTGCGGTGAGCCGTTCATCTCGAGGGCGGTCCCGGTCGCCGCCGCGGCCTCGTAGACGGCGTCCCAGTCGAGGTCGAGGTCGTCGCGACTCTGGATCATCCGGCCGGCCGGGTGAGCGATGACGTCGACGTTCGGGTTGCGAATCGCGTTGAGCGTCCGGCGGGTCAGCTCGGCCCGCGGCTGGCGTCGCGAGACGTGGACAGAGGCGACGACCAGGTCGAAGCGGGCGAGGAGCGCGTCGTCGTAGTCGAGCGTCCCGTCCGGCCGAACCTCGAGCTCGCAACCATGGAGCAGGCGAAAGCCCTCCGCCGGCGTCTCCGGCGGAGCCGTCCCATCGGCCTCTTCGCGGGCGAAGCGGGCGTTGAGCTCGGCGATGATCGTCCGCTGCTCCTCGACCCGCGCTCGATCCAGGCCGTGCGCGATCGTCAGCGACACCGAGTGGTCCGTCAGGACCTGGTAGGAGCGGCCGCGGCGGCGAGCCGCTTCGGCCATCTGCTCGATCGTGTGGACGCCGTCGCTCCAGTCCGAGTGGCTGTGGAGATCGCCGCGCAGGTCGGCGTCGGTGACGAGGTGCGGCAGCCTCCCGGCGCGGGCGGCCTCGATCTCGCCGTGGTCCTCGCGCAACTCGGGCTCGATGAACGGCAGGTCGAGAAACCCGTAGACCTCCAACTCGGTCGCGAACGTCCGCAGCTCCGCCGCCCCGCCCGTCAGCGGCTCGCCGTCGTCGCCGATCCGCAGGAAGCCCTTCTCGGACAGGCTCCAGCCGCGATCCCGGGCGATCGCCCGGAGGCGGACGTTGTGCTCCTTCGAGCCGGTGAAGTGGACGAGGTACGTGCCTGCCTCGCCCGGTGGCATGACCATCAGGTCGACCTGCGGACCGCGCAGCAGTCGAACCGCCGCTTTGTAGCCGCCCCGATTGATGACGGTGTCGACGGCGCCATAGCTGACGAACCGCTCGATCAGCGCGCCAGGGTCGTCCGTCTCGGCCAGCAGATCGACGTCGCCGATCGTCTCGCGGCGCCGCCGGAACGAGCCGGCCGGGACGATTCGGTGGACACCGGGCAGGCCCTCGAATGCCGCAACGAGACCGTCGACCAGCTCCGCGGCCCGATGGATGAGGAGTCGCTGCGGTCGGCTCTCCATCGCCGCGATGCCGTCGAGGATCAGCCTTTCCGTCTTGGCCGACAGGCCCTTCAGCCCGCTCAGGGTGCCCGCCTCGGCCGCCAGCCGGAGATCCTCGATGGTCTCGATACCGAGCTCCTCGTAGATCTGGCGAACCGTCTTCGGACCGAGGCCCGGGATCCGGAGCATCTCGACGAGACTCGGTGGGACCTCCGCGCGGAGCTTGTCGTAGAAGCGCATCGAACCGGTCGTGACGAGCTCGGCGATCTTGTCGCTGATCGCCTGACCGACACCGGGCACTTTGGGCCGACCGCCCGAGCGGTACGCGGCGACGAGATCGATCGGGCTCCGCCCGATCGTGTCGGCGGCCCGGTGGTAGGCGACCGTCTTGAAGACCAGCTCGCCCTTGACCTCGAGCATGTCGCCGATGTCGTGGAAGATCCTGGCCAGATCCCCGTTGGTCAGGTCGTCGGCGGGCGACTCGTCAGCGGTATCGCCGTGGTCCGCGCCAGCGAGGGCTCCGTCGTCATCCATCGCTCGGATGGTAGCGGGCCGGTCGTACCGGCCGGGCTGGCCGGGTCCGCGGGTGTCGGTGCGGCGACGACGCGGTCGCGCCCGCTCCGCTTCGCCTCGTAGAGGGCCTGGTCGGCGGCCACGATGATGTCGGTGATCGCCTGATCGGGGAGTTGGGCGACCGCCACGCCGACCGAAACGCTCGTCCCGGCCACGCCGTGACGCGACAGGTCGAGGGCGGCGACGGCCTCGCGGACCCGCTCCCCGACCTCGATCGCGACGTCGAGACTCGGATTGCGCAGGAGCACGGCGAACTCCTCGCCACCGTAACGTGCCGGCACGTCGTCCTCGCGGACGGCGGAAGCGAGCGCTCCTCCCACGGCCCGCAGCACCTCGTCGCCGACCGCATGCCCGTACGTGTCGTTGAGGACCTTGAACCGGTCGATGTCGACCATGAGGATGCCGACGGCGTCATTCGCGCGCCTGCGGCGAGCCAGGAGGGCGCAGAACTCGTCGAAGTAGCGTCGATTCGGGAGGCCGGTCAGCGCGTCGGTCGAGGCGCGTTCCTCCGCCTGGCGATGTGAATAGGCGCGGGCGAGCGCCGCCGAGGCCTCGACCGCCGCCCCGGCGAGGATCCGCTCTGCCGATGCGGGCCACCCGTCGGCCGTCCGGCGGGACACGACGATCGCCCCAACCGGTCCGTCGTCCGTCGTGAGCGGGGCGCTGATCGTGTGCTTGAGGCCGTAGACACTCCGGGCACGAGCGGCAATCCGCTCCGCTACGACGACGGCCGGGTCTGGCTGGGCGGGCCACGCGCGTGGTTCGCTCGACTCAACCAGGGCGGGACGCCGGCGCCCCCCACGCTCGCGTCGCGCGCCCTGAGGCGAGGCTGCTGACGGCCGTGCCCGGGTCGCGAGATCGGGCGGGTCCTCGAGATCGGAGATCGGGAAGAGGGTCGAGGAGGTCGGACCACCCGTTCGGCTGTTGACGAGGGTTGCCTCGAGGACACGGGCGTCCGGCCGGCGTCGGACCACGACGATGTGATCCGCGCCGGTGCCCATGCCGATCTCCTCGACGATCGCCTCGACGATGGCGTCGGCCGAGATCGAGCGAGACAGGCCCTGGAGGATCCGGGCGAAGCTCTCGGTCTCGGCGCGCCGCCCGACCTCGAGCACATCGACCGCCTGGCGATGACGAAATGCCGCAAGGCCGACGATGACGACCAGACTGGCGAGAACCCAGTCGAGCGGGTGCGCCTGCCCGGTGCCGATCCGCAGCGCGGCGATCAGGCCGAGGAGGACGAACGAGCCGGAGAAGATGAGCCACGACCGGCGGATCCCGCGATCCTCCGCGTCTCCGATGTGGTTACCCAGGCTCGGTCGAGTCACGTGCGGGGTTCAGCATGACGGCCAGAGGGCCACGGCGTCCAGTCTGGCGACCCGGTACTCGCGGTGCCACGCGATTGGTACTTTCGTACTGGGTCGATCAACGCGACGCCTGAAGCGGATATGACGGCGCCGGATCAGGCGGAGAGAGCCTTGGGAAGCGGTCGCTCCCGGACGTCTCCCGGCAGCGACGAGGCGCTCGCCCCTCCGCGCTTGTCGCGGTACAGCGCGGCATCGGCGACAGCGATCAGCTCCGTCGCCGTGTGACCGTCGGCCGGGAACGTCGCGGCACCGATCGACACCGAGACATCGATCTCCTCGCCGGCCTGGCCGATGTGGGCGGCCTTCACGAATGCCGCCCGAATCCGGTCGGCGGCGTTCCT
>DATHGS010000515.1:0-5207 GCA_035490155.1 Candidatus Methylomirabilota bacterium
GCGCGCGATCCGCCAACCGCTGCCGCGGAGCCGCTGCGTCCCACCCTTGCACCGCGAAGGAACTGTCCGCCGTCATGCTCGACCGCTTCCTCGGCCTCTTCTCCCGCGACATCGGGATCGACCTCGGCACGGCCAACACGCTCGTCCATGTCCGCGATCGCGGGATCGTCATCAGCGAACCGTCGGTCGTCGCGATCGACACGCGCACGAAGCGCGTCCTGGCAATCGGGGCCGAGGCAAAGCGCATGGTGGGCCGCACGCCGGCCAGCATCATCGCGATCCGCCCGCTCCGCGACGGGGTCATCAGCGACTTCGACGTGACCGAGCAGATGATCAAGTACTTCGTCCACAAGGTTCACGACCGGATAGGGCTCATCCCTCGTCCGCGGATGCTTCTCGGCATTCCGTCGGGCGTGACGGAGGTCGAGAAGCGGGCCGTTCGCGACGCGGCACTCAACGCCGGGGCCCGATGGGCCCGGCTCATCGAGGAACCGATGGCCGCCGCGATCGGCGCCGGCCTCCCGGTCAGCGAGCCGTCGGGCAGCCTCATCGTCGACATCGGCGGCGGGACGACCGAAGTTGCCGTGATCAGCCTCGGCGGCATCGTCGTGTCGCGCTCCATCCGGATCGGCGGCGACGAGATGGACCAGGACATCGTCGCGTTCGCCCGGCGCGAGTACAACCTCTTCCTCGGCGAGCGGACCGCCGAGGACATCAAGATCGCGATCGGCTCCGCCTATCCGGGCGACTGGGACCAGCAGCGGATCAGCCTTCGCGGGCGTGACCTCTTGACCGGGCTGCCCCGCAGCGTCGAGGTCGGTGCCGACCAGATCCGCGAGGCGATCGAGCCATCCGTCCAGCAGATCATCGACACCATCAAGGACACGATCGAGGAGACGCCGCCGGAGCTCGTCGCCGACATCATGGACCAGGGGATCGTCCTCGCCGGCGGCGGCGCCCTCCTCGCCGGCCTCGACCGGCGTGCCGCCGACGCGACGCAGATGCCTGTCCACATCGCTGACGACCCGCTGACGTGCGTGGTTCGCGGCACGGGGATCGTCCTCCAGGAGATGGGGACGTCGGCCATGGAGCGAGTCCTGGTCGGCGACACCTACGCGCGGCCACCTCGGTAAACCTCGGAAACCTCGGGCCAATGGCATCGCGGAGCTCTGCCTTGGACCTCGGTGGGCGAACATCGGTTCGACGCTGGAGGGTGCCGGTTCGGCGTCGAAGGTTCAAATGCGCGGTAGGCTTGGCCGCAGCCGCACCCCATCACCTCGCCGAGGATCTCGATGAGCTCCCTCCTTGCAACCAAGATCGCCCGCCGCCGCTCGATCGCCTTCATCGCGCTGCTCGCGGCGACGCTCGTGATGATGGCCTTTTCGTCGCTGCCGGCGACCCACGAATTCCAGGGCGCCGTCAGCTTCGCCTTGCGGCCGATCCAGGGCGCGCTGAACGACGTCGCCAAGGGCGTCTCCGGGGTGGTCGGCTCGTTCGCCGACATCGAGCAGCTCCACACGGACAACACCGCCCTTCGCCGTGAGAACGAGCGGCTGGTCGCCGAGAACCTGCGGCTGGCCGAGGCCGAGCGCCAGAACGAGGTCCTGACCGGGCTCCTCCAGCTGCAGAGCGGCTTCGGCTACAAGACGGTTGCGGCAACGGTTATCGCCCGGGAGTCGTCCGAGTTCCGCCGGCTCGTGACGATCAGCAAGGGCACTGACGACGGCATCGTCCAGGGCGACGTCGTCATGGGCGAGGGCGGCGCGCTGGCCGGTCGGGTGGTCGAGGTCGGGCCGAACTACTCGAAGGTCATCCTCATCACGGACCAGACCTCGACCGTCATCGGCCAGCTTCACACGAGCGGAGCGGCCGGTCAGGTCGTCGGGCAGCTCGAGGGCGCGTTGTTGATGACGAACATCGACTCGACCGAGACCATCGAGCTCGGCGAGGAGGTCCTGACCGCGGGCATCGAGCTCGGTGGCGGCGTCCGCTCGCCCTATCCGAAGGGCCTCCTGATCGGCCAGGTCATCGACGTCAGGCGCGATGCCAACAGCGTCGTTCAGACCGCCTATCTCGCGCCGGCCGCCAACCTCGACAAGATCGAGTACGTCCTCGTCGTCCTCGACTACGAGGGCGGGCTGCCGCCGGGCGGCGACGCGCCGGTCGACTGCTCGCAAACCGGACCGGGGGGCGTGATCCCCGGCGGTGAGCAGCCGTGCATCGAGGCGACGCCATCGCCTCGACCGTCGAAGGCGCCGGCGAGTGCTGCCCCGAGGCTCGCGCCAAGCCCGCGTCCGAGCCCGTGAGCGTATCGGTGCGCCAGACCGGCGTTGGCGCCGGGGCCCGGCTGCTACGCTGACCGCCAGATGAAGGGCATCGTTCTCGCCGGCGGCACGGCCACGCGCCTGTTTCCCCTGACGATCGTCACCAACAAGCATCTCCTCCCGATCTACGACCGGCCGATGATCTACTACCCGATCGAGACCCTGGCGGGCATGGGCATCCGCGAGGTCATGGTCATCGTCGGTGGCAAGAGCGTCGGGGACGTCGTCGAGCTGCTCGCCGACGGGGCGCATTTCGGGCTCGACCTGACCTACCGTTACCAAGGCGGCGCGCTCGGCATCGCCCACGCCATCGGGCTCGCCCGGAATTTCGTCGGTGACGAGGCGTTCTGCTGCGTGCTCGGCGACAACATCCTCCGCGGCCCGGCGTTGGCCGAAACGGCCGCCGAGTTCGAGGCCGGCCCGTGGGGCGCCGGCACGCTGCTCTACCGCGTCCCTGACCCGGAGCGGTTCGGGGTCGCCGAGCTCGATGCCGCGGGCAACATCGTCGGTTTCGAGGAGAAGCCTGCCGTCCCCAAGAGCGACCTGATCCCAATCGGTGTCTACTTCCTCCGGCCCGATGCCTTCGACGTCATCGATCGGCTGGCGCCATCCGGTCGCGGCGAGTTCGAGATCACCGACGTCCTCAATCACTACATCCCCGACGGCCGCCTCTTCAGTCGCGTCTTCGACGGCCACTGGACCGACGCCGGCACCGTTCCGTCGCTGCTCCGCGCGTCGGAGCTGGCTCGCGACGACGACGACGCCGGTCGGCTGGCCAGGCCGATCGAGCGCCCGGTCGGATGAGCCAATCCACGGAGAGCGCCGACCGGCCATTGATCGGGCCCGGATCCCATCTCCTCGTCACAGGCGGGGCGGGCTTCATCGGGTCAGCCTTCGTTCGCGACATCCTCGGCCGGCGCGACGGAACACGAATCACGGTCCTCGACAAGCTGACCTACGCCGGTAACCGGGCCAACCTCGCGCCCGTCGAGGCCGATCCGGAGCAGGCCGCCCGGCTGCGCTTCGTCGAGGGCGACATCGCGGATCCCGTCGTCGTCGGGTCGCTCATGGCCCCGGTCGCCGGGGGCGCGGCGCCGCGCGCCGTCGACGCGATCGTCAACTTCGCCGCCGAATCCCACGTCGATCGGAGCATCCTCGACCCTGAGGCGTTCCTGCGGACCGGGGTGATCGGGGTCCATGTCCTGCTCGAGGCGGTCCGCGCGGCGAGCCGGACGATCCGCTACCTGCAGGTTTCCACCGACGAGGTCTATGGCTCGGTCGAGACGGGGCGCTCACTTGAGACCGATCCGCTCGGGCCGAGATCGCCCTACTCGGCGGCCAAGGCAGCTGGCGAACTGCTGGTCCGGAGCTACGTCGTAACGTACGGCCTCGACGCCGTCGTGACCCGGGGCTCGAACACGTACGGGCCGTATCACCATCCGGAGAAGCTCATCCCGCTGTTCGTCACGAACGCGATCGACGACCAGCCGTTGCCGCTCTACGGTGACGGCCTCCAGGAGCGCGACTGGCTGTTCGTCAGCGACCACGCCGGGGCGATCGAGCACGTCCTTCGGAATGGCGTCGCAGGCGAGACCTACAACATCCGTGGCTCCGCTGAGATGGCCAACCGCGACGTCGTGGCGGCCCTCCTCGAGCGTCTGGGCAAGCCGTGGTCGCTCGTGCGCAGCGTGCCGGACCGGCCGGGTCACGATCGGCGTTACGCGCTCGACGGCTCGAAGCTCGCGGCCCTCGGCTGGCGCAACCGCATCTCGTTCGTCGAGGGGCTGGCGACGACCGTCGACTGGTACCGGGCGAACGAGCCGTGGTGGCGGGCCGCCCGCTCCGGCGACTGGGACGGTTACTACGAGCGCCAGTACGGGAGCCGTCTCGCCCACGGCCAGGCGATCGCCGAGACCCGCGCCCCGTCGGAGGTCTGATCGGGTGCGTGTCGCCGTCACCGGCGCTCACGGTCGCCTCGGGCGAGCCCTGATCGCTGCGCTCGAGGAGGCTCCATTCGTCGGCCTGTCCGGGCCGACTGCGTGGGGCCGCGAATCGTTCGACCTTGACTCGCCCGGGCACGTCACGGACGTCCTCGATCGCGATCGACCGGAAGTCGTCGTCCACGCGGCGGCCTGGACCGACGTCGACGGCTGCGCGAGGGAGCCGCAGCTCGCGATGGCTCGTAACGGCACAGCCACCGGCACGCTGGCCGAGGAATGCGCCGCTCGAGGCCTGGACCTGATCGTCGTCTCGACGAACGAGGTCTTCGATGGGCGGCGGACCGACGGCCGCGGCTACCGCCCCACCGACCCGCCGAACCCGATCAACGCCTACGGGGCGTCGAAGCTGGCGGGGGAGCAGGCGGCACTGGCGGCGTACGGGCCGGACAGGCGTGGGGCGGCGGGCGGCAGTCGCGCGGTCGGCGGCCGCCGGAGTGGCGGCGCCCTGGGCATTGTCCGGACGGCCTGGCTGTTCGGGCCACCGGGCAATGACTTTCCGGCCAAGATCCTGGCCGCCGCCGAGCGAGCCAACGCGGCCGACGAGCCACTCCGCCTCGTGGCCGACGAGATCGGCTCGCCGACCTACTCCGTCGACCTGGCCGAGGCGATCGCGGAGCTCATCGGTGGAGCAGCGATCGACGGCGTCCATCACCTGGTCAATGACGGCGCGGTGTCGCGGGCTGACTGGGCCCGCGAGCTCCTCCACCAGGCGGGGTTCGTGGCCGCGACAGAGGATGTTCCCGCATCGACGTGGCCGCGGGTATCGACGCCACCCGCCTGGGCGGTCCTCGAGCCCACGCAATTGCCCGGCGGCGAGCCGATGCGATCCTGGCAGGCAGCGCTCGCCGACTATCTGCCCTTGCTCCTTCGCCAGCGGTCGGCC
>DATHGS010000516.1:0-4644 GCA_035490155.1 Candidatus Methylomirabilota bacterium
ACTGCCGGCCGCCTACTACGGGGCCATGCGGGCCGGTCTCGTCATCGTCCCGCTCGATCTCCGGATGGCGCCCGACGCGATCGAGCGGATCGCCGCCCGCGCCGACGCGAAGCGGCTGATCCTCGGCACCGGCCGCGACGCGCCGAACCCGCGCGACGCCGGCCTCGAGAACGTCCCGACGACTCGTCTCGACGCCCTCACCGCCGAGCCGGACGAGACCTTCCCGCCCGACTGGGAGGCCCAGCTCGACACCTGGCCGCGCCCGAATTCGACCGACGTCGTCGAGCTCGTCTTCACCTCCGGAACGACCGGCACTCCAAAAGGCGTGATCCTCGCCCACGACAACGTTCTCGCCTCGGTCCGGGCGATGCACCGCGTCATCCCGCCGATCGAGCATCGGGTCGTGTCGCTGCTTCCGCTGTCGCACCTGCTCGAGCAGGCGGTCACGCTCTTCTACGCCCTCGACGTCGGCGCCGACATCCTCTACGTCCGGAGCCGCAATCCGCGGGTGATCTTCGAAGCGATTCGGGACCATCGGACGACGTCGATGGTCGTCGTGCCCCAGATCCTCGAGCTGTTCTGGGCCGCCGTCGAGCGCGAGGTCGCGCGGGCCGGCCAGACAACTACATTCGAGCGCACGCGGCGGATCGCCCGCCGTCTGCCGTTCGCGCTCCGTCGGCTGATCTTTCGCCGGGTCCACGCTCGGCTGGGCGGCGGGCTACGGCTCCTCGTCTGTTCGGGCGCATTCCTGCCACCGGCGCTCCAGCAGGCCTGGGAGGACCTCGGCGTCATCGTCATCCAGGGCTACGGGGCAACCGAGACGGGCTTCGGCGCGTGCACGACGCGCGAGGACCACGGGCTCGGGACCGTCGGCCGACCGGTGCCGCCGGTCGAGATGCGACTCGCGTCCGACGGCGAGATCCAGTTCGCCGGTCCGACCCTCTTCAAGGGCTACTGGAACGACCCCGACGGGACTGCCGCTGCCCATACCACCGACGGCTGGTACCGAACGGGCGACATCGGCCGGCTGGACCAGGACGGCCGATTGATTCTCATGGGCCGGACAAAGGACATCATCGTCCTGCCTAATGGGTTGAACGTCTATCCGGAAGACATCGAGAACGCCCTGCGGGTTGCTGGGGTCCGCGATTCAGTCGTGGTCGAAACCCGACCGGGCCGGATCGAGGCGATCATCCTTCCACCGACGGGAGCGACCGACACCGAGGCCGTCCGCGAGGCGACGAGCGCGGCAATCAAAGCCGCCAACGCCGGACTCGCCCCGCAGCAGCGCCTGGCGGCATATCGCCTCTGGCCGGAGGA
The DNA here is from genome assembly GCA_035490155.1 of Candidatus Methylomirabilota bacterium. Lineage (GTDB taxonomy): Bacteria > Chloroflexota > Limnocylindria > Limnocylindrales > CSP1-4 > CF-46. Next base: position 1,321 of record DATHGS010000516.1, read on the forward strand.
CGACTTTCCGCGGACGCATACGCTCAAGGTCAAGCGCGACGTCGTCCGTCGCTGGGCCGCCTCCGACGAACCATTGCCGGTTCGCGAGGAGGCGGGCTGAGGGCCCGGCTGAGCGTTCGCGCAGCGCCCAGGCGTTCTCGTGGGACGTGCACATGACCCGGTGGGTGAACGTGTCGCATGTGCAGCGGGGCGAGAATCAGGGCGACGCGGCGGGACCGCGCCGCATGACCTCAGCGCGGCGGCGTGAACCCGATCCCGAGCGTCGCCAGCGCGTCGGCGATCTTCGGCGAGCCCGGATCCGGCGAGGTCGACGGGGCCCACGTGTAGAAGATCAGCGTCGTGCCGACCTGGCGGATGGTCCAGCGGACGTCGTCCGGAAACTGGATGCGACCCGCGCCCGTTCCCAGGTAGCCCGCGAGCTCGTTGCCCGCGTCCACTGCCGCGCCCGCGTCGCGGAACTCGTAGACAACGATCTGGCCGCCCTCCGGATCGGCCGGGAGGATCGCCTGGTAGACCGCCCGCGGCGCCGCCGCGACGGTCGTTGATTCACCGGGCCGGAACGGGTCCTTGGCATCGGCGAGCTGGATCTGGAACGGGGCGAGCGCGGCGGCGATCAGCGTTCGAGTCTGGAGAACGGCCGGCGAAACCGTCGCTGCAGGCCCGACGCTCGCGGGCGGGAACGTCACGATTTCGTGCGACGCGCCGATCCCGCAGCCGGCAACGATGACGGCCAGGGCGAGCACGCCGGCAAGACGCCCGATCATCCCGGCGGCCAGCTGAACGGCCGTCCTCCGAGGAGGTGGACGTGGAGGTGGTCGACGGTCTGGCCGCCCCACCGCCCGACATTCGACACGAGCCGATAGCCGCCGTCGGCGATCCCCTCGTCGCGGGCAATCCTCGCCGCCACCGCGAAAAGCCGGCCAAGCAGCGCGGCGTGATCCTCAGTCAGGTCGGCGGCCGAGGCGATGTGGTCCCGAGGAATGATCAGGATGTGGGTCGGGGCCCGCGGCGCGATGTCGCGGAAGGCGATGATGAGGTCGTCCTCGTAGACCTTCGTCGACGGGATCTCATCGGCCGCGATCCGGCAGAACAGGCAGTCGGGATCAGCGGCCATCGGCGACTCCGGTCGGGACGAGTGGGAAGGACGAGGCGCCGGCGGGCGGCGGCGTGACCGAAAGGATGCGCCCGACGGCGCGGTCGCGGGCCCCCGGATCCACACCATCGACGGTGACGCGGCCGATCCCGTTGGCAAGCGACCCTTCACCCGGGGCCATCTGGGGCTCGGCTGCCGCGACCGCCGCGTAGTCGGCCGCGTGGCCGACCCATCGGCCAGCGGCCAGTCGAGACTCGAAGAGAACCTCGGCGACAGTGCCGGCGAGAGACCTGGCCCGCCGTTCTCGCGCGGCGGCGGCGAGCGCCAGGAGCTCGGCGGCGCGAGCCTTCTTCGTCGGCTCGTCGACCGCTCCGGCCATCCGCACGGCCGCCGTTCCAGGCCGGGCGGAGTAGCGGAAGACGTGGATCCCGGCGAAGTCGATCGATCGAATGAAGTCCAGTGACCGGCGCCAGGCCGCGTCGTCCTCGGTCGGGAACCCGACGATCACGTCGCCATGGACCGCGACCCCGGGGATCGCCGCGCGGACCCGCTCGACCGTCCGCGAATAGTCGCCCGAGACGTAGCGCCGGCCCATCCGCCGCAGGACGCCATCGTCGCCGGACTGGAGCGGCAGCTGGACGTGCGGCAGCGTTCGCGGCGCGCCGTCGGTCCACACTCGAAGCAGCTCGTCGTCGATGTGTTGCGGCTCGATCGAGCTGACGCGGATCCGCTCGACATCGGTTTCGTCAAGGATCCGCTGGACCAGACCGGCCAGGGTCAGCGCGCTCCGCACGTGTGCGCCGCGAAACCCTCGCTCCGACCAGCCGCCGTCGTACGTTCCGATGTTGATCCCGGTCAGGACGATCTCGCGATGGCCCCCGCGAAGCGCGCGTCGAACGTCGGACAGCACTGTCGCCGGGGAGAGGCTCCGCTCCGCGCCGCGCGCCGCCGGGATGATGCAGTAGGTGCAGAAGAACGAGCACCCGTCCTGGACCTTGATGAACGCGCGGGTCCGTTCGACGGCGGCTCGGCCGTCGTCGATGCCGTCGATCTCGACGCCTGACAGCGTCGGCAGCGGCCCGCCGACCCGCGCCGCACCTAGACCGCCCGCCCCCGCTCCGTCGTCCCCGACGAGCGCCTCGAGCTCCGCGAGCAGCCCGTCCTTGTGGCGGTTGTCGACGAGACGCGCCGCCGGATCGGCTTCCGCTAAGGCTTCTCGCCCGACCTGGACCGAGCAGCCGGTGACCACGATTTCCGCGCCAGGGTTCGCCCGGCGTGCGCGCCGGACGGCGTGGCGCGACTTGGCGTCCGCTTCCGCGGTGACCGTGCAGGTGTTGACGACGACGAGATCGGCGCGCGCGGCACCACTGGCGTCATCGTTGCCACTGGCGCGACGGTTGGCACTGACCCCACCGTTGGCACTGACGAGCCCGACCCCGCGCTCGCGGAGGTGTCGGGCCGCCGATTCCATTTCGGCCTGGTTGACCTTGCAGCCAAGGTTGACGATGGCCGCCGTCCGGATCGGGCGCGAGCCGCGAGGAGCCGCGTCGCCGACCTGGGCCCGGCTACTCACCACAGCTTCGGCTTCGTGCTCATCAGGAACCCGATCGTCCCGACGAGACCGGCCATCGCGTAGCTGACGTAACGCTGGCGCTTCGCCCGATCGAGCCAGGCCCGATCGTCCGCGGCCGCCCGGATCCCGACGAGCCGGCGCAGGTTCGGGCGCTGGACGAAGAACGCGAGGGCCAGGTTCGTGGCGTAGATCGCGAGCGCCACGAGGAGCCACGGCTGGCCGAGCAACTGGCCGCCGAGGATCGTCACGAGGCCGATCCCGGTCGCCGCCAATCCGACCCCGATCACGACCGTCCCATGAGCCTGCATCCACAGAAGGAATCGGACGAACCGGTTTGAGCTCTCGGCGGCCGCCCGTCGCGTTCGCAGCGCGAACGGCAGTAGGATCGAGGGCACGAACAGGCTGACCGCAAGAACGATGTGCAGGACGAGGAGGATGGGGAAATATCCGGGCACGAGCCCGATTGTAAGGGCGCGTCAGACGACGGGCGCCTCGGCGGCTTCGGTCTCGACGGCCTCGGTGGTGACGGTGGGCTCGCGAATGAAGTGCAGGGACAGGAACGCCAGCCACGCCAGGCCGAGGACGATCGCGATCCGCTGGAGGAGGCCGGCGACATCGGGGAAGATGCCGGCCGTTCCGGGGCTGGCGCCGGTCGCCG
>DATHGS010000517.1:0-3801 GCA_035490155.1 Candidatus Methylomirabilota bacterium
GCCGGGGTCATGGGCGGCGCCGATTCGGAGGTCAGCCCGTCCACCCGCAACGTCATCGTCGAATCGGCGATCTTCGACCCGATCAGCATCCGCCGGACGGTCCAGCGCTACGGCCTGCGCTCCGAGGCGAGCCTCCGATTCGAGAAGGGCCAGGAGTTCCGGCTCGCCCGCCTGGGCGCCGACCGGACCGCCCGCCTCATTGCGGATTGGGCCGGTGGCAGCGTCGCCAAGGGCCGAATCGACACGGCCCCGGACGAGCCCGCGCCGACGCGCGTCGGTTTCCGACCTGCCCGGATCAATCGTCTGCTGGGAACGTCGCTCGACATGGCGACCCAGGTCGACCTGCTGGCCCGGGTCGGGATCGGTGCGGAGCCGGCCGCAGAGGGTGCGCGGGTCACCGTGGCGGCGGAACCGAAGCCGCTCGACGTCACCTCCGACGACGCCGAGGTGACCGTCGCGATCGTCCCGACCTGGCGCCGCGACATCGCGATCGAGGCGGACGTCGCGGAGGAGGTCGCCCGTGTTCACGGTTATGAGCGGATCCCCCAGACCCTGCCCGACACGCCGATGCCGCCCTACCGTCACCAGCCGCTCGAACTGCGCGACCTCGTTCGCGACACGCTCGCCGGCGCCGGGCTGACCGAGGTCGTGACGCATGCGCTCGTCTCGCCACAGGAGGCCGAGGCGTTCCGCTGGGAAGCGGTCCCGCCGAGGGTCGACGGCGGAGACCCGGACGGCGGCCGGCTGATCACGGTCGGAAACCCGCTGTCGGTCGACCACTCGGTGCTGCGGCCGGGCCTCGTCGGCAGCCTCGTAGGGGCGGTCGCGACGAATCTCCGCCACGGCCGCGAGGACATCTCGATCTTCGAGATCGGCAAGGGCTACGGCTACGCGGAAGGCGAGGCGCGCGAATGGTGGCGACTGGCGATCGCCCTGACCGGCGACGCCGAGCCGCCGGCCTGGAACCGGATTGGCCGGCCGTACGACATCGATGACGCAAAGGGCATCGTCGAGCTCGTCTGTCGCAGGCTCGGCTTCGAAGCCCCGACGTATGAGGCTCTCGGCGGCGAGCCGCTCCTCCATCCGGGTCGGTCAGCGACCGTCCGCACGAAGCGTGCCGGAAGCGTCGTCCTCGGGGGCTTCCTCGGCGAGCTCCACCCCACCATTGCCGAGGAATGGGAGCTTCGTGGCACCCGCCTCGTAGTCGCCGAGCTCGACATCGCAGGGCTGTCTGGCGGTCGCCGACCCGCCGTCGTGGCGATGCCCCCGCCACGTCACCCGTCGGCGGACCGCGACCTCGCGATCGTCGTGAGTGAAGATCGAGCGGCGGGCGAGGTGATCGCCTCGATCGAGTCGCACGGCGGTCCGGAGCTCGAGGCCGTGGCCCTGTTCGACGTCTATCGAGGCGCACCGCTCGCCCCGACCGAGAAGAGCCTGGCCATCCGACTCTCGTTCCGATCGCCCGATCGGACATTGACAGACGAGGAAATCGACAGGTCACTCGACGCCATCCGTCGCGGTCTCGCGGCAGATGTCGGCGGCCGGATCAGGACCTGAGGGCCCTTGCGACCCGCGATTCGGCGCTGGTACCCTGTGGCGCGCCCGGCTCATGGCTGCAGCGCCCACAGACGCCGCGTTGAGGAGTATTCGTGAATATCGGGGATTTCCTCGCGTCAAATCGCTTTGACATCATCGTCGTCCTGTTCCTGTTCGGGATGTTCGTCCTCGGCTTCGTCCAGGGCACGATCCGGCGGGTCCTCGGGATCGGCTCGATGCTGTTCTCGTTCCTCCTGGCCGCCAACCTCCGCGATCCGCTCGGTAACTTCCTCGCCGCGAACTGGCGCCAGTTCGTGCCGGAGTACTCGGTGATGGTCGGCTTCGGGACCGTCTTCGTGGCCGCGGTGATCGCGTTCACCCTCATCATCCAGGGCTTCTATCACCATCAGCCGCTGTTCGAGAAGGCGACGATCGTCGACGAGGTCATCGGCGGCGTCCTGGGCGTCATCCAGGGCCTCCTCCTCATCGGCTTCATCATCATCATCCTCGACAGCTATTTCGGGATCACCACGATCCCCGAGAACCGCGGCGAGCTGATCCTCCTGCGCCCGTTCCACGACTTCTACGACACTTCCGCCACAGCTGAGCTCATGCGCTCGCGGCTGATCCCGGGCTTCATGAACGTGTTCGGATTGTTCATCCCCGGCGATCTCCAGTCCTTCTTCCTGACGCGCTCCTGAACGACGCGTCTTCGCTCTTCGACCGGCCGACGCTCGAGGTCGCCCAGGCGCTCGTGGGCGTCCACCTCGTCCACGAGTCGGCCGATGGGTCCCGGCGGCGGGGACGGATCGTCGAGGTCGAGGCCTACATCGGCGAGGAGGACCGGGCCTCGCACGCCCGCTTCGGGCGAACTGCGCGGAACGAGGTCATGTACGGTCCTCCGGGAATTGCCTACGTGTACCTTGTCTACGGGATGTACGACTGCCTGAACATCGTGACCGAGCCCGTCGGCAGGCCGGCCGCGATCCTGGTCCGCGCCGTCGAGCCGATCGAGGGCGAAGCTGCGATGCGAGCATCCCGCCTCGAACGGACGCTCGCCCGCCGCAAGACGCGGAGCGCGGCGACTGACGCGCTGGAGGCGTCTCGTCTTGGCAGGCTCCCGACCGCCCGTCTTGCCGCAGGCCCGGGGCTCGTTGCGGCGGCCTTCGGCATCGATCGGTCGTTCACCGGCCGCGACCTCCTCGCGCCCGAAACCGACCTGCGCCTGGAGCTCGCGCCTCTTGACGAGCCGCAGCCGATCGTCGTCGCCACGCCTCGCCTCGGGATCGATTTCGCCGGCTCGCCGTGGACGGAGGTTCCGTGGCGTCTTGCCATCGCCGACCATCCGTCGGTCTCCGGGCCACGCACGGACAGACGCCCGGGCCGCGGTCGCTGAGCGACATGGACGCTCGTTCGCTCAACCTCCTCGAATTCCCGCAGGTCCGCGACCGCCTCGCCGAGAAGACGTCGTTCCCGCCCTCGCGCCGACTGGCCGGCGAGCTCGAGCCGTCCAACGAGCCGGTCGTCGTCGCGCGGACGCTCGACGAGACCGACCAGACCAGGGCACTGCTCATCGAGCGGCCCGGCGTCGGTGTCGGGGCTGCCCACGACATCGGACCGGCCATCGAGCGCGCGGCGCGCAGCGGTCGCCTCGATCCGGCCCAGTTCCTCGAGCTTGCCGACACGCTCGATGCGGCCGCGCGCCTCCAGACGAGCCTTGCCGACGACCGCCGGCTACTCCTTCACGCCCTCGCCCGCGAGATCCACCCGCTGCCCGCGCTCCGCTCGACCCTCGCTCGCAGCTTCGATCCGGTCGGTGAGCTGCTCGACTCGGCGTCGCCGCGTCTGGGTGGCCTGCGGGCGGCAGTACGGGTGGCCTACGACCGTCTCCGCCGACGGCTCGAGGCCCTCGTCGGCTCTGAGCTGGGCGGCGCGCTCCAGGACCCGATCATCACGCTCCGCAACGGCCGCTACGTGGTGCCGGTCAAGTCCGAGGCCCGCTCGAGGGTCAAGGGCATCGTCCACGACGCCTCGGGCAGCGGCCAGACCCTGTTCATCGAGCCGCTCGTCGCGGTCGAGCTCGGCAACGCCTGGCGCGAGGCCCAGATCGCGGCCCAGGAGGAGATCGACCGGATCCTCGATGAGCTCTCGGCGCTCGTCGCGGTCAACGCGGTCGAGCTGCGCGAGACGGTGGACGCCCTGGCCCGCTTCGACCTGTGGTCGGCCAAGGCGTCGCTGGCCGCGGAGATGGGCGCCGTGCGCGCC
>DATHGS010000518.1:0-8888 GCA_035490155.1 Candidatus Methylomirabilota bacterium
GCCGGGGTCACGGGCATTGCCAGGACGACGGGCGCCGCCCTCTCGCCGATCATCTCGGCGCCGCTCGTCGCCAGCAGCGGGCTGACCGCGCTGCCGTTCTTCCTCGCCGGCGGGCTGAAGATCGTCTACGACCTGTTGCTCTACCGGGCGTTTCGATCGGGTCGGGCGCCGGACGAACGGGCCGATCGCGACCCGGCCTGAGGGCTCGCTCGAAGAGGTCAGTCGCTACGTCGGGTTCGAGCGACCGAAGCGCTAGGCAGAGCGGCGCCGCCAACCCGGGCGACCGAGCCGCAACCAGACGAACAGGACGATCGCCCCGACGAATGCCACCGCAATCAACAGGTCGAACGGCTGGAGCGCGTGGCGGATGTCGACCCAGCGTGATCCGAGCTGGACCCCGGCGAAAACGAGCAGCATCGACCACAGGAAGGCCCCGGCGGTCGAGTAGGCGATGAACGTCCGGAGCGGCATCCGGGCGACGCCGGCCGGAAAGCTGATGAAGGTCCGGACGATCGGCAGGAGCCGGCTGAAGAACGCGGTCGCCGCGCCATAACGCTGGAAGAAGTGGTCGGCCAGCTCGATCTCATGCGGCCGGATGAGCAGGTACCTGCCGTACCGCTCGAGGAACGGCCGTCCGCCCCACGCCCCGATGGCGTAGGCGATGAGCGACCCGACCGTGTTCCCGATCGTTGCGACGACGACGACGCTCCAGTAGGCCCACGGTCCATGAGTGAGGGGCTCGAGCTGGCTCTGGTCGGAGACGAGGAAGCCGGCGTACGGCAGGATCAGCTCCGACGGCAGCGGGATCATCGCCGACTCGATCGCCATAGCCGTCATCACCCCGAGGTAGCCGACGGTCCCATAGAGCGAGTTGAGGAACGGGATGACGATCTGGTCGATGAAGGCGAGCAACGACAACCTCGGCGATTGGGGGAGTCAGGGCGCGGCGGCGACGAGCATAGCCGACTATCCTGCCAATCGTGACCGACCCGATCGCCTCCCGCGCGACCGAGACCATCGTTCTGACGGGCGCCGATCTGACGATCGCCGACGTCGAGGCGGTCGCCCGCCACGGCACCCGGGCGGTCCTCGATGACGCTGCCCGGGCCCGGATGCAGGAGTCCCGCGACGTCATCGAGCGCCTCGTCGCTGCCGGCGAGGTCGTCTACGGTGTGACGACCGGGTTCGGCGACCTGGCCACTCGCTATGTTCCGCCGGCCGACGCGCAGCGACTCCAGGAGAACCTCCTGATGAGCCACGCCGCGGGGGTCGGGGCGGCACTCGACCGCGAGATCGTCCGGGCGATGCTCCTCCTCCGGGCGAACACCCTGGCGCTCGGTCATAGTGGATGCCGGCCGGCGATCGTCGACGGGCTGCTGGCCCTGCTCGAGAAGGGCGTCCATCCTGTCGTGCCGTCGCAGGGCTCCGTCGGCGCCTCGGGGGATCTCGCCCCGCTGGCCCATCTCGCCCTGCCGCTGATCGGGCGTGGCCGCGTCGAGCTCGCCGGACAGGTCGTTCCAAGCATCGTCGCCCTCCGCGAGGTCGGCCTCGAGCCCCTCGTCCTCGAGGCGAAGGAGGGGCTGGCGCTCCTCAACGGCACCCAGCTGATGACCGCGATCGGGGCACTGCTGCTGGCCGACGCGGATCGCCTGACACGGACGGCGAGCGTGGCCGCGGCGATGAGCGTTGAGGCGCTCCTCGGCACGGATGTCGCGTTTGCTGCGCCGTATCAGCTGGCTCGGCCCCATCCCGGGCAGATCGCCGTTGCCGCGGAACTGCGCCATCTCCTCCGTGAGTCGTCACTCCAGGCGAGCCACAAGGGCGACGCCCACAAGGTCCAGGATCCGTACTCGCTGCGCTGCGTGCCGCAGGTCCACGGCGCCGTCCGCGACTCCCTGGACCATCTCCGGCGCGTCCTCGACATCGAGATGAACAGCGCCACAGACAATCCGCTCGTCTTCCCGGAGGGCGGCGTCGTCGCCGAGGACGCCCTGGCGACCGGAGGCGGGATGGTCATCAGCGGCGGCAACTTCCACGGCGAGCCGGTCGCGCTCGCCCTCGATTTCGCCAAGCTCGCGATCGCCGAGCTGGGCGCGATCAGCGAACGGCGAACCGCGCTCCTCCTCGACACCCGACTGAATGGCGGCCTGCCCGCGTTCCTCGCGCCGGCGTCCGGTCTCGACTCCGGCATGATGATCTACCAGTACACCGCCGCCGCTCTCGCGTCCGAGAACAAGGTCCTCGTCCATCCGGCGTCGGCCGATTCGGTTCCCACGAGCGCCAACCAGGAGGATCACGTCTCGATGGGGCCAATAGCGGCCCGCCACGGCCGAATCGTCCTCGAGCACGTGGAAAGGATCATCGCGATCGAGCTGGTCGTAGCCGCCCAGGCGCTCGACTTCCGGCTCGCGCTGCCGGCCACGGCGGGCGCCCGACCGGGAGCCGGCGTCGCGGAGGCCCACGCGCGGATCCGGGCCACGATCGCCCATCTCGACGGCGATCGAGAGCCGGGCCCGGACCTGGCGACCGCGACCGAGCTCGTTCACCGCGGCGCCCTCGCCGGCCTGGCCGTCGAGGTCCGCCCATGACACGCGCGGCCCGGCCATGACGGCAATCCGGATCGTCGACGTCACCGACGAGGCGTCATTCAGCCTGGTCCCGCCCTGCGCCGACCCGAGCTTCGACCACCGGACGTGCGACTACTGGGAGGACGCGGACCGCGGATCCAAGGCGGCCCGCCCGTCGTGGCTCGAGGCCGCACCGCCGCCTGCAACCAAGACTCGGCCGGCGAATCCTTTTGGCGCGGACGACGCCGATGATGCACCCATCAATCCCTTCGCCCGCGCAGCGGCCGAGCCGGCTTTCAACCCGTTCGCGCTCGACGACGACCCGCTCGCCGACAACCCGTTCGCCCCTCGTCGTCCGCCTCGTCAGGGCGGTATGCCCGGCGGGCCTCGCAAGCTAGGTCTGCTCGGGCGCGGCAGTGCCGTCTTCGGGAGCTACGCCAAGGTCCTCCTTGCCGAGGACGTACCGGTTGCCTTCAGCCAGTTCGGCCCGCTGTCGGCGTATCCGCGCGCGCAGCGGCTCCGCGACCTCTATCCGCAGTTGCCGGAGGCGCCGCTGCCGGCGGTCATCACTTGTATTGCTACGACCGCCGAGGCCCGCCGTCGGGGGTACGCCCTGCAGCTGATCCGTGCCATCTGCGACGATCTGGGCGGACGCGGCTTTGCCGCCATTGAGGCCTATCCGGAGCGTTCGACCCGCCCCGACGCGACGAGCGCGGCGACGCCCGAGTTCTGGGTCGCGGCCGGTTTCACGATCGCGGTCGAGGACGAGCGGTTCCCGGTCGTTCGGCGTGAGCTGGGGTGACAGGCGACCGGCCGGTGGTACGGTCCGCTCGACGAACGGGCCATCCGGCGTCACAGCGTGGAGGCAGGCGGCAATGGCGATGATCCAGGCGCTCGGCAACGTGACCAAGGTCCGCGGCGCGCTCATCTTCGTTGAGGACATCGAGTCGGAGCTCGTGTTCTACCGCGACGTCATCGGCCTTCGCCTGCTCTACCGCACCCCGAAATTCGTCCGATTCGACGCGACCCAGGGCACGAGCCTGTCGCTCATCGCCGGTGGCCATGCCTCCGCCGAGCCGAAGGATTTCCGACACGGCGGCATCGTCCCCGAGGTCATCGTCGACAACCTCGGCCTTGCGCTCAAGCGGCTCGATGGGTCCGACGTCCGCCACGAGGACGTTATCCGGACCGACTGGGGCCAGTTCTGCTTCCTCTGGGATCCCGAGGGCAACCCGCTCCAGTTCTACGAGTCCGCGTTCATCCGGCCCGACGCCGATCCGGAGCGGCAGCCCGGGTGATCGGTGGGTCCGGGAGGGTCGTTGGGCCGGTCATCGTTATAGCCGTCACGCTGGCGGTCCTGATCGCGGGCTGTGGCCCGTCGCCGGCGACGCCGAGCCTCGGCCCGTCTCCCACCGGTTCGCTCGCGCCCCCGGCGACAGCCGAGGGGCCGTCGCCATCGGCAGCTGCATCCGGCGGGGCCGTCCAGGTTGATGCCGCCCTCCTCGCCTTCGTCCCCGCAGCCGTCGACGGCGTGCCGCTGACGTTCGATCCGGGGACGTCGGCGACGATCGCCGCCGATCCATCGGTCGCCCCTGATGCAGCAAGCCTCGCCGTCGCGCTCGCGATCGTCCCGGGCGCATCGGCAGCCGACGACCTCGCGGTCGTCAGCGTCGTCAGGCTGCGAGACCCGGCGAAGGACGAGACCTGGTTCCGCGACTGGCGCGACACCTATGACCAGGCTGCCTGCAGCCCGGCGGGTGGACTCGTCGGCAATGCCGAAGCGGAGATCGGCGGTGGGACGGTCTACATCGGGTCATGTGCCGGTGGCGTCCGGACCTACCACACCCGGCTCGCGGCCGCCGGCATCGTCGTCTCGATCACCGCGCTCGGCAGCCGCCGGCTCGGCGAGAAGGTGATGGCCGGCCTCAAGCGTTGAGCGCAGGAGTGGAAAGTCGGCCGCCTCGGCCGTCGTGGCGGTTCGGCCCTTTTGTCTCCGGCCGCTTGTTCGAAAGAGTAGGATCGGCCGGACCCGGGCGTCCTGCCCGGGCACTGTCCTAGGAGGGACGATGACCATGCCAACACGCCCAACGGGTATCACGATCCTTGCGGTGCTGTCCGCGATCGGTGGGGTCCTGGCGCTTCTCGCGGGCCTCTTCGCGACAGTCCTCGGTGGTGCGGTCGGTGCCGCAACCGGCAGCGCCGCCGTCGGCGGGCTCGTCAGTGTCCTTGGGCTGATCGCCATCGTCTACGGCGCCCTCAGCCTGGCGTTCGCCTATGGCGCGTGGACCCTCAAGCCGTGGGCATGGAACCTCGGCATGGCGAGCCAGCTCGTCGGGATCGGGCTCGCGATCGTGTACATCGTGACGAACAATGCCCCGATCTCCTCAGAGATCCTGAACATCGCGATCTCCGGGGTCATCATCTATTACCTGAACACGCCGGCCGTGAAGGCCGCGTTCGGACGGCCCTGATCGACCGACGATGATCGACGCATCCGGGGCGCGGCCAGTCCGGGCGCCGCGCGGCACGAAGCTCACGTGCCGCGGCTGGCAGCAGGAAGCGGCGCTCCGGATGCTCATGAACAACCTCGACCCGGAGGTCGCCGAGAACCCCGACGCGCTCGTCGTCTACGGCGGGACCGGTCGAGCGGCCCGGAGCTGGGCGGCCTTCGACGCGATCGTCCGTGAGCTCCGCCGCCTTGCAAACGACGAGACGCTCCTCGTCCAGTCCGGCAAGCCGGTCGCCGTGTTCCGGACCCACGAGTGGGCCCCCCGGGTCCTCATCGCCAACTCCAATCTCGTCGGCAAGTGGGCGACGTGGGACGTCTTCCGCGATCTCGAGCGTCGCGGCCTGACGATGTACGGGCAGATGACCGCCGGATCCTGGATCTACATCGGGACCCAGGGCATCCTCCAGGGGACGTACGAGACGTTCGCCGAGCTCGCCCGCCAGCATTTCGATGGCACGCTCCGGGGTCGAGTCGTGCTCACGGCGGGGCTCGGGGGCATGGGCGGCGCGCAGCCGTTGGCCGTGACGATGAACGACGGCGTGGTCATCGCGATCGAGGTCGACGAAGCCCGCGCACGACGCCGGCTCGACATCGGCTATGTCGACCGATTGACGAGCGCGCCGGACGAGGCCCTCGACTGGGCCCGCCAGGCGGCCGAAGCCGGGCGCCCCGAATCGATCGCCCTCGTCGGCAATGCCGCCGAGATTGAGCCCGCGTGGGCGAAGGCGGGCGAACGGTTCGACGTCGTGACCGACCAGACCTCCGCCCACGACTCGCTCGTCGGCTATGTCCCGGCCGAGATCTCCCTGGCCGATGCCGACGAGCTCCGCCGCGTCCTCCCCGACGAGTACGTCCGGCGGTCGATGCGCTCGATGGCCGACCACGTCCGGGCGATGCTGGCGTTCCGCGCGGCCGGCTCGATCGTCTTCGACTACGGCAACAACCTCCGCGCTCAGGCGCTTGAAGCCGGCGTGGCCAATGCCTTCGACTACCCGGGCTTCGTCCCAGCGTTCGTCCGGCCGCTCTTCTGCGAGGGACGCGGTCCGTTCCGCTGGGCGGCCCTGTCCGGCGATCCCGCCGACATCGCCCGCACGGACGCGGCGATCCTCGAGCTCTTCCCGGACGACGCCGGCCTCCGCCGCTGGATCACGATGGCCCAGGCAAAGGTCCCGTTCCAGGGGCTGCCGGCGCGAATCTGCTGGCTCGGTTACGGCGAGCGGGCGCGGGCCGGCCTCGAGTTCAATCGCCTTGTCGCCGCGGGTGAGGTCAGCGCCCCGATCGTCATCGGCCGTGACCACCTCGACGCCGGCTCCGTCGCGTCACCAAACCGCGAGACGGAGTCGATGCTCGACGGCTCGGATGCCATCGCCGACTGGCCGCTCCTCAACGCGCTGGTGAATACCGCCGCCGGGGCGACGTGGGTGTCGATCCACCATGGCGGCGGCGTCGGGATCGGCTACAGCCAGCACGCCGGGATGGTCGTCGTCGCCGATGGGACACCGCTCGCGGCCCAGAAGCTGGAGCGCGTCCTGACGACCGACCCCGGCATGGGCGTCGTCCGCCACGTCGACGCGGGCTACGAGCGCGCGATCGATGTCGCCCACGAGCGTGGCATCCGGATCCCGATGCTGGACGGCTGACCGACACGCCCTCCGCCGACGGTAGGCCTAGGCCGGCAAGGCGGCCTCGTCGGGATCCATCGCCGGGATCGTCTTTAGGCGTCGGACCGGCGAGAAGAAGACCGGCAGGAACACGAAGATCCCGCCGATCGCACCGATCCAGATCGTCTCGTGGAGGCCGATCACGCCGCCGAGGAATCCGCCCAGGATCGCGCCAATCGGGATCGTTCCCCAGACGATGAACCGCATCGTCGCGTTCATCCGCCCCTGCATTCGCTCAGGAGTGATCGCCTGGCGCAGGCTCAACTGGTTGATGTTGTAGATCGCGACGCCAAGACCAGTCAGGAATCCGCTCGCTGCGACGAAGGGCACGGCCAGGTCCGGTGAGGCGATCGGGATGAGCAACTCGGCCGGGCCTGCGGTCATCGCCGCCCAGACGATCGTCGGTCCGATGCCGAAGCGGGTCGCCACGCGATTCGCCAGCAGCGCACCCACGAGGAAGCCAACAGCACCCAGTGAGAACGCCAGTCCGAGCAGCGCCGGCGTCACCGAGAGCTCGCGAACGAGGTAGAGGATGAGGATCGAGTACAGGATGTTGTTGAAGAAGTTCGATGTCCCGGTGGTGGCCGCGATGCTCCGGAGCAACGGGTGGCCACCTACGTATCGGAGACCCTCAGTGATCTCCGAGCGCATCGATGGCCGCTGCCCGTGCTCGTTCAACTGTGGTTCCGGCGGGGTTTCGTGGCGACGAATCGCGAATATGAAGAGCGCGGACACGACGAAGCTCAGCGCGTCGACAACGATCGCGAAGGGCGCAGTTACGGCTCCGATGATCAGGCCCGCCGCGCCCGGCCCCGTGATCTGGGCGGCGGACCGGCTCGTCTCGAGCTTCGCGTTGCCGTCGACGATCTTGTCGCGATCCACGAGCGATGGAAGGTATGACTGGTAGGCGACGTCGAAGAACACGGTCGCGCAGCCGTTGATGAAGCCGACGACGTAGAGCTGCCAGATCGTGAGGGCGTTGAGGGCAAACGCGATCGGGATCGACAGGAGCGCCGCCGCCCGGATCAGGTCGCCGGCGATCAGGATCGGGCGACGACGGAGGCGATCGACCCAGACACCCGCGGGCAGGCTGAGAAGGATGAACGGCAGGAACTCGATCGTCGAGAGCAGCCCAAACTCGAACGGCGTCACGTTCAGGGTCGTCGCCGCGACGATCGGCAGGGCGAGGAGCGTCACCTGCGTCCCGAACTGGCTGATCGTCTGTGCCGACCAGAGCTTCACGAAGTCGGGGTGGCGGAAAAGGCTGCGAGTACGCGGATCGGGCGCGGCTGTCACGGATGGCCTCGCGGTTCTGCGGCGTCGATCGATGGGCGGACGTTAGTTTATCGTCTAACACGAGGGAGCCACAGCCCGACGCGACGAACCGCGACGTCCCTCTCCGGTCGCGGCGACCTGTCACGATAGGGCGATGCCTGACCTCGCCGATCGGCTCGTCGAATCGGTCCCGAATGTGTCGGAGGGTCGGCGGCTCGACGTCGTCGAGCACCTGGCGTCCGCGATCACCTCCATTCCCGAGGTCCATCTCCTCGACCGCACGAGCGACGCCAGCCACAACCGCTCGGTGTTCACGCTGGCAGGCCCGGCGGGGCCGGTCGCCGACGCGCTCGATCGGCTCGTCGGGGCGGCGATCGACGAGATCGACATGACGACTCACCACGGCGAGCACCCGCGGATAGGGGCGGTGGATGTCATCCCGTTCGTGCCGCTGGGCGAGACGACGATGGACGAGGCGGTCGCGATGGCTCGCGGGTTCGGTCGGCGGATCGCCGAGGCCCACGACCTGCCGGTGTATCTCTACGCCGCGGCGGCGATGCGGCCGGAGCGGGTCAAGCTGGCCGATGTCAGGCGCGGCCAGTACGAGGGCCTCCGCGCGGAGATTTCCCAGCGCGGCCGCGAGCCGGACTTCGGACCGGCCCGAATGCACCCCACCGTCGGCGCCGTCGCCGTCGGCGCGAGGCCGTTCCTCATCGCGTACAACATCAATCTCGACTCGCCCGACAAGGATCTCGCCGTCCGGATCGCCCGGCGTGTCCGGGAGTCGGGCGGCGGCCTGCCGAAAGTCCAGGGCAACGGCTTCTTCATCGAGGAGCTCGATCGCGCCCAGGTGTCGATGAACATCCTCGACTTCCG
>DATHGS010000519.1:0-3458 GCA_035490155.1 Candidatus Methylomirabilota bacterium
TCCTGGGCATTCGAGACGTCACCGATGAGACCGTGCCGACAGACGCTGTCCTGGGGGAGCGCGGCGATCGACCGGTTGTCATGAGGATCGCGGCCCGTGAGGATGTGGTGATCGCTAACAGCGTGCGCAAGCTCCTCGACGTCAGTCGGTAGCTCGATCCTGCCGACGCCGCAAAGACTGGCGCCGGGCCTACTCGATGCCCAGCTCCTGCAGGTGATGGCTTCGTGCATACCGGTCGAGCAGGTCGTTCGGAGCCCGCTCGAGGGCACGGCCCACGGACGAAGCGAGGACCTGGATGGCGGCGTCCGACGCCTCCTGCAGCGGTGCAGCGATCGCTTCGCGAATCCACTCCCTGTCCTCGGCCAGCGGCAGATCGCGCGGACCAAACTCGAGGCCGTCGACGACGGCAGCGTAGAGCGCCTTCGCGACCTTGTCTCGCGCGTATTCGCTCGCGATGTTTCGGGCGACGAGCCGAAAACGATCCTGATCCTGATCCCTATCGGGCGCTGCGATCATCGCGGCCTCCTCGCCTGTACACCGTGTTCGTTCGACCTTAGCGAAGCTGCTGTCACGCGCGAGAGTGCCGGTTGGCACCCATCGGTAAGGCCAACGGTCATGATCCATGGATCCGGCCCTCGCGTCAGCCCGGACCTCGGTCACGTCAGGGCGGGACCTATGGCCCTGTCGCACCGTCCGGTCGGCGGCCAAGCTGGCCTCATGGACACTCCGGCCCTCATCGCGCTACTCAGCCAAACATCGTTCGGCGCCAGCCTGGCGCCCGAGACTCGCGCCCGCCTCGCGGCGCTCGGCAGGGTCATCGATCTCGCGAAGGGCCATGTCGTGATCCACCAGGGAACTCCCTCCCGGGACCTGGGCCTCCTCGTGAGTGGCCGGATCGCCATGCGCCTCGGCCTTCCGGGCGAGCAGGACCGGACGATCCAGACGCTCGAGGCCGGCGATGTGTTCGGTTGGTCCACCCTGTTGCCATCGGCCATCGCCACCTCGACCGGCATCACCCTTGCGCCATCGCGAGCCATCCTGTTCGAGGGGTCCAGCCTCCGGACCGCCATCGCAATCGACTCCGAGCTGGCGACCGCCATATACCACCGACTCTTCGCCAGCGTAGCCCGCCGCCTGGAGCCGAATAGCACCGTTTGATGCAGGGCGAATGGGACAATGGCGCCCGGCCGCTTTGGGAGATGACTCCAATGCCGTACGTCAAGGATCCCCGGATTGACGCCTATCTGGACGGCCTACCCGACTGGCAGCGGGCGATCTTGAGCCAGGTCCGGGATCTCGTTCATGAAGCCGATCCCGAAGTCGAGGAAACGATCAAGCGAACCGTCCAGCCCTATTTCGTCCTCGACGGCAACATCTGCGCGTTCCTTGCGACAATGGATCACGTCAACGTCTTCCTCTACGACGGAGCGATCGTCCCCGATCCCGAGGGCATCATCACGGCCGGGCACGACAACATGACCGCCCGGACGGTGGCTTTCCGGAGGGACGAGGCGATCAACGAGCGTGCCCTGCTGGCGATGTTCCGGCAGATCATCGCGAACAATCGGGCGGGTGGCTGGCGCAAGCTCAAGGGCGAGGGATCCCCTCCCCTCCCGTGACGGCTGCAGTCGGGCCGGCTCTACCGTCCCCTCGTCAGCGACGTCGAATCGGGTGGCCCTGGTAACGGCGGCGTCGCCGTCGGGTCGCGCCGCGATAGGCACCAAGTGCGAGCAGTAGCGCGAGTACGACGAGCAACGGCGCCAGCCAGACCGGCAGGCCCGGGGTATCGCCCGCCTGGATCGGAGCGTTCGACACGGCCGACCGGCCGGACGACGCGGCCGACAGCCCTGAGGCCACGACTGACGCTGCGTCGGAGGCGGTCGGACCCGCACTCGCGGCCGTGCTCGGCCCGGGTCCCGGGACGATGACGGCGAAGTCGCCAAACTCCGTCACGACCGAGATGAAGCTCCCGCCGAAGCCGCTTGACGCGGTCTTGAGCGGCTGCCATGAACCCGCGGAGAGTCGGGCGATGGTCGCCTCGGCTCGGGCGGGGTCGGTCGCCCGGAGGACGACGCTCACCCGGGCGGACGCCGGGGCCGTGAGCGCGGTCCCGTTTTCATCGGTCACGCTGATCCGATAGACATTCCCGTCGACGTGGCCTTCGGTCGCGACGCCTTCCCCTGGAAGAGGCTTGATTGCGACCTTGATGGTGCGGGCGCCGGGCGGCACGGTCAGGCCGCCGGGCGGGCCGAAGATCTGGGCCTGTGGCTCGAGCTCGGGCGTGGCGACCGCGACGAGCGGGCTCTTGCCGCTCCGGACCGGAATGTCGGCAGTCGCGCCCGTGGCTCCGCCGGGATCACCCGGCGGCGGGTCGAGCCACAGATATGGGGTGATCGGAACGACACCGTCGTACAGGGGAGGCGCGGCCGGGAGCGCGAGACGTGCGGCGACGATCAACAGGAGGCCGGCGCCGAGAACCGGCAGCGCCAGGGTGCGACGCGCCACTTAGAGCCACCAGGTCGCGAGATCGGCGACGGCGTGGGCGATCGCAGGTGCGGCGATCCCACCGGTCGCCAGCCGCAGGCCGGCCAACCACAGGCCGACGCCGAGATCGAGCGGGACGACGTGCCAGCCGTACAACGGGACGTGCATGAGCGCGAACACGACGCTCGTGACGACGACGGCGCCCACCGTACCGACGCTCCCGTCGAGCTCATCGAACAGCGCTCCGCGGAGGACGAGCTCCTCGGCGCTCGCGACGAGGATCGTCACGGCCACCCATGGAATGAACGCGGCGGGCGGCGCGAGCCACGGCAGCTGACCCGATCGGGTGACGAGCGCCAGGACCACGAGGACCGTGCCGCCGGCCACGCCGATGGCGATCGACGACAGGCGTCCGAGCAGTGGCCGCCAGCCCGTCGCGAGGGCGACGACGAGGAGGCCGAACCCAAACACCAGCCCGATCGCGACGCCGCCGGCGACTCCCGCGACAGTCGCGGCCCAGCGCAGCCCGACGACTGCGGCGAGGCCGGCGAGGATCATTGCCGGCCGGACGACCCGACCCGGCGGACGGAGCGCAATCGCGGTCATCGGTCCAGGGGGACGAAGCCGACGTCGCCGGTCTTGTAGGTCGGCGGCCAGACGAACGTGTATGAGCGGACAGCCTGCCACTGCCAGATGACCGCGGTCGCGCGTTCGTTCTGGCCGAGCGTCGCGGGATCCGCCGAGAAATGGAGGCCGGCACCGTTGGGCAGCGCTCCGCTCGGGAGGTCGATCGATCGTGCCGCCGCAGCGATGGCGTTCGCGCCGAGCGGACCCGATCCAGCCGCCGCCGGCAGGACGTCGTGGAACAGGGCCCACGCGGCGGAGAAGCCCGACAGGCCCTCCTCGCTCGGGCCGGCCGTGGCGCTGCCGGCTTCGACCGGTCCGCTGATCGTGTATTCCGGCGCGCTCGCGGC
>DATHGS010000520.1:0-8734 GCA_035490155.1 Candidatus Methylomirabilota bacterium
GACGACCCGCCGCAGGATCGGTCGGACGAGGACCGATGGCAACCGGATCCCTGCGGCCAGGAGCCGGACGTCGGCACCGGGCAAGGCGACCGGCGATAGGCCGAGGCGACGCATGACGGCGAGCGCCTCGAGGAGCTGCCGTCGCTCGATTGCGAAGACGCCGGGGTCGTCGTAGAGCTCTGCCGGCGGGCGATCGACGATGGCGCTCGTGGCGTTGCCGACGAGGTTTGCCAGCAGCTTCGACCACTTCATCGACGCCGCGTCATCGACCCGTCCGTTTTGCAGTCCCGCTCTCGTAAACGCGCCCAGGAGATCATCGATCAACCGATCGACGTCACCCCTGACCGGAGCCAGCCCGATCCCGCCGCGGTTGAGCCGGCTGACGGTCCCCTCCCCCACCAGCTCGACCGACGCGGTCACCGCTCCGGCGATGAGCCCGGTCGTAGGTCGAACCTCGGACACGATCTCCTCGGCGCCGACGCCGTTCGAGACCGTGAGACTTGTGGCCGACGGCCACACGGAGCACGACGCCGCAGCCGTCGCGAGGTCGAACATCTTGACGGCGAAGACGATCAGCTCGGGCGCGGCCGGCAGGTCGGAGGGTCGGGCGACCTCGGTGACGCCAGCCGTGCGTCGGGCGCCGGCGGGTTCGATGAGCGCCACCTCCGCCTGGCTCGGTCCGTCGGTCTTCGCCCGGCGAACAATCGCGACGTCGCGGCCACCGGTCGCGAGGGCCCAGGCGATCAGCGTCCCGACCGCCCCGCCGCCGACCACAAGGTCGGTCATCGGCCGGGCGTTGCTTCGGCGAGTGCTCCGGAGGAGGCGACGGCAGGCCGATCCGCCGCGGCGTAGGCCTCGGCCAGGATCTCGATGGGGTGCTTCACGGGCGTCGAGGTCGCAAGCTCGATCTGCCAGCGGCATGTCTCGGAATCGCAGGCAGCGCGCGGCGCGTCTGCCTCGCGGATCTTGCGGAAGAGCGGCTCACCGACGGCCATCGCGATGTCGTACTTCTCCTTCTTGAGGCCATACGTGCCGGCGACCCCGCAGCAGTCGTGATCCAGGTCGATTGCGTCGAGGCCGGGGACGAGGGCGAACAGGTCGAGCGCCGGGAGCCCGATCCCATGACCCCGGAGCTGACATGGCGCATGGTAGGGCAACGTGGCATCGATGCGACCGAACCCTGTGTCGAGCCGGCCCTGGTCGTGGAGGTCGAGGAGGAACTCGCAGATGTCCCAGGTCGCGCCCGACACGGCGCGGGTGTCGTCATCGTCGAGATCGAGCATCTCGCGGTACTCCGCCTTGAGCGTGTGCGTGCACGACGTCGACGTCCCGACGATGCGGTAGCCGCGCCGGGCGTAGTCGGCCAGCGAGCCCAGGTTCGTTCTGGCCCGGCCGCGCGCCGACTCGTACAACCCGTTGCTGATCCGCGGCAGGCCGCAGCAGACCTGCTCGGGGACGATCGTCTCGTAGCCGTTGCGGCGGAGGACCTCGATGGCGGCGAGGGCGACGTGCGGCTCGTAGTAATTCGCCGCGCAGCCGTGGAAGAGGACGACGGCCCGCTCGGGCGGGGGCTCGACGTCGGCGGCGCCGCGCCGGCGGTCGGCGCCGAGTCGCGAGCGAAGCGTCCGACGCGCAAACATGGGCAGCGGCGCCAGGCGGTGGATCCCGACGACAAGCTCGATGAGCCAGCGGAACAGCCGGTTGTGGAGCGACCAGTTGGCGAGCGGCGCGGTCAGCACCCCGAGGCGTCCGACCAGGTCGGTCTGGCCGAGGAGCCAGTCGCGGAACCGCGGCCGATGGCCCGCTTTCATCGACGCCCGCGCCCGATTGTTCATCTCGGCTATCTTCACGTCGGCCGGGCAGACGGTCGTGCACCAGCCGCAGCCCGAGCAGTAGTCGACGGTTGCGTCGGGCGACGTCAGGTGCGGCGTCGACGCGCCCTGCGGCGGCAACGTCGTGGCCAGGCGGAAGCGCTGAGCCTGCGGCCCGACGTACTTCGGACCGGGGAAGAGGTCCGTGACGCGGGCGACAGGACAGGCCGTCGTGCAGACGTTGCATTTCAGGCATTCGTCGGCCGATAGACCGACCTCGCCGAAGGTGGCCTCGTGGACGATCTCCTGGATCGTCATCGGCGGGTTCCGGCTCGCTGTCGACCGACCGTGTCCTTTGCGGCGGCGGGGGCTCGTCGGCTCTCAACCGACACCGATGCCTTCGGGGCAAGCGTTGTCGCGGCGAGATGACCGCTCGCGATCGCCACGCCGTCGCCGCAGCGCTCGACCAGGTAGTGCTGGCCGGCGAGCAGGCTGCCGACGATGGCGACGTTTTCGAGGACGACCTTTCCTTTCGCGTCCAGTGGCCGAAGGCTGCTGTCCGTCCGAATGCCGGCCGCCTCGAGCGGATGGCCTGCGGGATCGAATGGATCGGCGGCGAGCCAGTTCTCGGCCGGCGGCGCTTCGACCGGCAGATCGAGGAGCGGCTCGACGAGACGACCGTCGGATCGGCCGATCAACCCGCCGCCGGCGATCCCACCGGTGGCGAGGACGACGCCCTCCGTCCGGATCACGCGATCACGGACGGCCGCTGCCATCGTGACGCTCGTGACTCGCCGCTTCTCGAAAGCGATCCCCTCTACGGGCTCGCCGATGGCAATCCGTCCGCCCCGCCGGCGGAGCGCCGCCCGGAGGGCCGCGTAGAGGCGAAGGCCCGGGACGCTGGGGGAGACGAGCGGCATCTCGAACGGGGCGAGCGGCAGGATCCGGGACGCCTCGTCGAACGCGGCAGCATGGTCGGCGAGCCCGAGGGCCGCCGGAAGCGCGATCCGGCCCCCGCCGCGCTGGGCGCCGCTGCGATCCACCGCCCGAGCGATCCGCTCGAGCGCATCCGCTCGCCAGCGAGGGTCGTCGAAGAAGCGGGCGAGGTCGAGGCCACTCAGGTTGTGCCGGCCCGCCAACCCGGGCAGCTCCACGACGATGGCGTCGATGCGCGACGGGCTCGCATCCGGGTCTGCCTCGGAACCCCAGACCGCCGGCCGTCGCAGGCTCGCCGCGATCGCATCGGGCCAGAAGTCCTTGAAGCCTGCCGGGCCGCAGACCACGAGCCGCTCGCTTGACTGCCACTGGACGAGCGCGTTGGCCTGCGCCGTTGGAAGAATTGCGGCACGACGCGTTCCGCCGATGGCGGTCGGGATCGCGCAGAGCGGGTCCGCGAGGTCGCCATGGAAGTCGAGGCCCTCAGTCGCGAGCACGGACCGCAGGCCGGTCAGGGCGGCCGGCAGCCCCTCACCGAGGATCGCGTACGGGTGGCGGTCCTGTCGCGCGAGCCGCTTGACGCCCTTGGCCGACGTCTCGCTACCGCGCGGAGCCGCGACGTCGATACCGCCCGCTGTCCAGTGAGTTGCCGCATGGCCGCGGGCGACGACCTCGACCCGCGCGCCGGCGTCGGCCAGGGCGATCGCGGCCGTCATGCCGGCAAGACCGGCGCCGACGACCACGACGTCAGCCTGCGGCATCGATGCCACCCTTTCGGCGAGCCGGAGCGGCGGCATCAGCGGGCGTGGAAGCGGCATCAGCGGGCCTGGAAGCGCCCTCTGCGGCGCCCTCCCCTGCCCGATCCACGAGACTGCCGATCCCCAGCACGCCCGAATACAACCCGGAGGTGACCCACAGCTCCTGCAGCTGGCGACCCCAGGCAATGGGGCGCGTTCCGCGGAAGCGCTCGGCGAGGAAGTCCACGAGCGCCCGATCCGACCGCGCCCACCCATCCGTCACTGCCTGTGCCGCGAGCGCATCCCCGACCCCGGCTCCCGACGCGGCCGCCGCTCCCCGTTCCGCCACCAGCCCGGCGGCGCGGAACGTGCAGAAGCCGCCCTGGCACGGCCCCATCCCGAGCCGCGTCCCCCGTCGGACATCGTCGAGGCTGCACGGCCAGCGCTCGTCGAGGAACTGCTCGACCGCCGGGCGGGTGAGCATCTCGCATTCGCAGATGAGATTCGCGTCGCCCCCGCCGGTCGCCTCGTGCTCCGCGAGCCGATGGCCGAGCCAGTAGGTTCGGCCGTCCCCCTGGTTCGGTAGCACGTCGCCGGCTGTGGTGCTGGCGACCGTCACGCCCAGCTTGGCGCAGACGACGTCGGCCGTCTGCTCTGCCATCAGCCGGTAGGTGGTCAGCTTGCCGCCGACGATCGACACGAGGTTGTCGACGCCATCGCGAACGTGGTCGATGACGACATGCGCCCGGGAGATGGCCCGGCCGTCGTCGGCCTCCTTCGGTCGCTCCTCCTTGTACAGGGGTCGGACGCCCGCGTAGGCCCGAAGCAGGCGCATCCGCGGCAGGTCGGGGAAGAGCTTCGCGCCCTCGACCATCAGGAGCGCGACCTCGTCGCGGCCGATCCCGTAGACGTCGGGGTCCTCGACGTTCTGCTCTGTCGTGCCCAGGATCGCCACCGAGTGGACCGGCACCATGATGTCGCCGTCGTCGGGCTTATGGCAGCGGTTGATGACCGTATCGGTCATCCGCTGGTTGAAGATGAGCATCGTCCCCTTGCCCGGCGTCATCGCGAGGCGCACGCCGGCCAGCGCGGCAACGCGACCGGCCCATGCGCCTGCGGCCGAAACCACGATCCTCGGCAGGACGGTCGTCACGCTGCCGCTCCGCTCGTCGACGACGTCGACGCCGAGGATCCGGCCGCCCGATCGGTTCATGGCGACGACGCGGTGATACGGCCAGGCGTCCGCGCCCCGCGAGCGAGCATCGACGATGTTGGCCTCGATCAGCTGCCACGGCTCGAGCGACGCGTCCGGAACCCGGAACGCGCGCCGGATCGCCGGATTAAGGGCCGGCTCGCGGGCCCGCAGCCGCGTCACCGGGACGTCGTCGCATGGCACGCCGGCCGCCTCGCACGCACCTGGGAACCGCTCGAGATAGTCGTCCGGATCGTCCGGGGTCGCGACGAAGTAGCCGCCCGTGTCCTCGATGCAGGCCGGCGCGATCCGGCGCAGGACCCGGTTCTCGGCGATGCACTCGCGGGCCGCGGCCGCGTCCTCGACGACGTAACGGCCGCCCGAATGGAGCAGCCCGTGGTAGCGGCCGCTCGTGCCGCTGCCGAGATCGCTCTTCTCGACGAGGAGCGCGTGCAAACCACGCCGGGCCAGGTCCCGAAGCAGACCGGCGCCCGTGGCTCCGCCGCCGACGACGAGGGCGTCGACGGACAGGGGTCTCGTCATCGGACGAGGGTAGCGGCGTGAGGGATCCTCACGCCGCCAGTTCCGGGTTCTATCGCTCGGGCCCGCCGATCAGGCAGGCACCGGCACACGTTCCTCTGCCTCGACCCAGTCGAAGGTCCGCGTGACGGCCTTCTTCCAGAATCGATATTCCTTCTCGCGGACCTTCTCGTCGAGCGCCGGCTTCCACTCCTTGTCCTTCGCCCAGTTGGCCCGGAGGTCGTCGACCGCCTTCCAGAAGCCGACAGCGAGGCCGGCCGCATAGGCAGCACCGAGAGCCGTCGTCTCGGCGACCTTCGGTCGGATGACCGGGACGCCCAGGACGTCGGACTGGAACTGCATGAGCAGCTCGTTGTAGACCATCCCACCGTCCACCTTGAGGGCGGTCAGGTCCACGCCGGAGTCTGCGTTCATCGCATCGAGGACTTCGCGCGTCTGCCAGGCGGTCGCCTCGAGGACGGCGCGGGCGATGTGGCCCTTGGTGACGTAGCGAGTCAGCCCGGCGATGACGCCGCGAGCCTCGCTTCGCCAGTACGGCGCGAACAGCCCGGAGAACGCCGGGACGAAGTAGACGCCACCGTTGTCGTCAACGGTCTTGGCCAGCGCTTCGACGTCTTCGGACTTGGCGATCATCCCGAGGTTGTCGCGGAGCCACTGGACGAGGGCGCCGGTGATCGCGATCGAGCCCTCGAGGGCGTAGATCGCGGGCTGGTCACCGATCTTGTAGCCGAGTGTCGTCAGCAGGCCGCTCTTCGATGGGACGACCTTCGTGCCGGTGTTCATCAGCATGAAGCAGCCCGTGCCATAGGTGTTCTTCGCCTCGCCGGCGGAGAAGCACGTCTGGCCGAAGAGGGCCGCCTGCTGGTCGCCCAGATCGCCGGCGATCGGGATCCCGGCCAACGTGCCGACGCCCTTGCCGTAGACCTCTGATGAGGCCTTGATCTGGGGCAGCATCGAGCGCGGAATGCCCATGAGGCTGAGGATCTCGTTGTCCCAGTCGAGGGTCTTGAGGTCCATCAGCATCGTTCGGCTGGCGTTCGTGACGTCGGTCACGTGGACGCCGCCGTTGACGCCGCCGGTCAGGTTCCAGATGCACCAGGTGTCCATGTTGCCGAAAATCAGGTCACCGGCCTCGGCCTTGGCGCGGGCGCCCTGGACGTTGTCGAGGATCCATTTGACCTTCGGCCCCGAGAAGTAGGTCGCCAGCGGCAACCCGACCTTCGCGCGGAGCCGATCCTGGCCGCCGTCGCGGGCGAAGTCGTTGATGATCGTGTCGGTTCGAGTGTCCTGCCAGACGATCGCGTTGTGGACCGGCTTGCCGGTCTTCCGATCCCAGACGAGCGTCGTCTCGCGCTGGTTCGTGATTCCGACCGCGGCGAGGTCCGTCGCCTTGATCTTGGCCTTGTCGAGCGCGCCGGTGATGACCTCCTGGCTGCGCGACCAGATCTCGGCCGCATCGTGCTCGACCCAGCCGGGCTTCGGGTAGATCTGTTCATGCTCCTTCTGGTGGATGGCGACGACCTGCCCGCTGTGGTCGAAGATCATGAAGCGGGTGCTGGTCGTCCCCTGATCGAGCGCTCCTACGTATTGCGCCATGTGCACGCTCCTCTCTTCTGTCGATCAACTGGTTTGCCTAGAGCATGAACTTGGTGAACGTCAGGTTGTAGACAACGGCCGCGAGGGCGCCGCCGATGAGCGGACCGACGACCGGGATCCAGGAGTAGCCCCAATCGGAATCCCGCTTGCCGGGGATCGGCAGGAGGAAGTGGGCGATCCGCGGACCGAGGTCTCGGGCTGGGTTGATCGCGTACCCGGTCGTTCCACCGAGCGACAAGCCGATAACAAGGACGAGGAACGCGACAGGCAGGGCGCCGAGCGACGCCAGGCCTTCAGCCGGACCCTTGTTGTTGGAGAAGGCGAAGATCACGAACACCAGGACGAAGGTGCCGATGATCTCGCTCACGAGGTTCCACGTCGTGCTGCGAATTGCCGGCCCGGTGCTGTAGACGGCCAGCTTGAGGTCGGCGTTCTCGGTCTCAGCCCAGTGCGGGTAGTAATGGAGGTACACGAGCACCGCACCAATGAACGCACCGAGCAATTCGCCCGCCCAGTAGACGGGCACCTCCGCCCAGGGAGTGGCGCCGTTGATCGCGAGGCCGAGCGTCACGGCCGGGTTCAGGTGCGCCCCGCTGATCGGGCCGGCGATGATCACGCCGACGAAGACCGCAAACGCCCATCCCGTGGTGATCACGATCCAGCCGGAGTTCTGCGCCTTCGACTTCGCGAGCAGGACGCCTGCGACGACGCCGTCGCCGAGCAGGATCAGCGCCCCAGTGCCGAGGACCTCCGCCAGGAACTTCTCAACCATGTTCCTCTCCTTCTCCAACCGGCCGGCGGCGACCTGTCGCCAGGCCCTCCGCGTCCTCACCGGTGCCGACAGGGACGACAAAAAAAGTCCGCGCCTCGGCACGACTGCCGAAGCGGGACTTGTCGAATCACTGTCCCGGGGGAGGGCGAAACCGTTGTACTCCGGGTGCCAGCCGGTGTCAAGGAAATTGCCGAAACCTTGTCTTTTAGGTTGCGGTTACGGGGGTCCCGTCAGGCGGTGGCGCCGGCTCCCACCAGTTCTGCGGCGAGCTTCGCCGCCAGGCCCGGCCGGACAACGATCGCATCGGCGACGGCGAGGCAGGCCCGGGCATCCTCCACCTCGTCGATGAGACCGTAGGCGAGGATCGGTCGCGGGAGCGCCGACAGCTCGTCCTCGCGGAGATGGAGGATCACGAGACCTGGCGTGACGACGCTGCCGACACCCTCGGAACGGGGATGGCCTTCCAGGGAACGATGCAGGCCGGTCGAGTCATAAGCGAACACATGAAGCAGGCCGACGTTGCCTCTTGCCGCCGCCCGAGCGGCAAGCTGCGGGCGTCGCGTGAGGACGATTGGGATTGCGAGGCGGCCGGTGACGAAGTCGACCGCGTAGTCGTCGCTGCCGAGACCGGCCACGCTGTCGATGTCGACCGCCTGCGGGGGGCAGTCGGAGGCGGCCCGATGGACGAGCGTCGCCAGATCCGTGTCGCGGACGAGGACCCCGGCGTCGAGGTCCGGCGGGGCGTGGACTGGGTGATGACCGTCGCTCGCGACGAGGATCGACGGCAGCCGAGGTCGAGCGTCTGGGTCAGGCACTCATCGTCCCCCATAGCGCCTGGCTACTGGTGGTGACCCCGAGCGCCCCGGCCGACAGGATGGCTTGGACCTCGGCCTCCGTCCGGACGAAGCCGCCAGCGAGGACCGGCACCTCGAAGCGCGGCATCATCCCGACCACGGACGGCAGGAGGACCCCCGGCAGGATCTCGACGATGTTGGGCGCCGACCGACCGATCGCCGCCACGGCGGTGTCGAGCTGACTGCGCCGAACGAGCAGCAGCCGATGGATCGCGGTCATCCCGCCGTGGCGAATCGCCGGCATCAGCTGGCCGTGGGAGCTGATCACGGCATCGACACCCGCGCCGGCGAGCCCC
>DATHGS010000521.1:0-3299 GCA_035490155.1 Candidatus Methylomirabilota bacterium
CGCACTCCCCTCGCTGGCGACCAAAAAGGCGAAGGCGATCTTCTCGAAGTTTGGCGTGCTCTCGGAGCGCGAGCTCGCATCGCGCGTCGACATCAACTGGGAGCGCTACGTCAAGGTCCAGAACATCGAGGCCAACTGCGCTCGCGAAATCGCCTCGACGATGATCCTGCCGGCCACGGCGCAGTACCTCGGGGTGCTCAACTCGGCACCGTCGTCGCGCGGGATCGCCTCGGTCTGTGAGCGCGTCTCCGGCCTGGCCGACTCGCTCGTCGATGCGATCGCCGCTCTCGAGCACGCCCAGCACAGTGCGCACGAGGCCGATTCGGTTCCCGCCGAGGCCAAGGCCTTCTCGACGAAGGTCATCCCGGCCCAGGAAGCGCTCCGGGAGGTCGTCGACGAGCTCGAGACGCTCGTTGCGGACGACCTCTGGCCGCTCCCCAAATACCGCGAGCTGCTCTTCCAGTACTGATCCGCGGGAGGCTCGTCAGCCTTCGCCGCGCGAGGCAATTTCCGGGGGAGCGACGCCGCCGGTCCTGGGGCCCGGCGGCGTCGCCGTGTCCGGCGTTCCGTGGCGGGTCTCGCTCCGTGCCCGCGCGCGTCTGCGCAAATATGCCGCTCACTTATGAGATTCCTCGCGAACGTGCTCGACCCTCCGCGGTTTGCCCCGCCTGCGTGCAGGGCGAGCTCTCAGCTTGTTGAGGGTCGAGCGTGATCGGGCCGAATCGTATGAGCCAGCCGAATATCGGTCGCTTGCGACGGCCGCCTTCCGGGCAGCGTAGTCCTTAGGGCGGCCACGATGTGGCCGCACCGGGCGCGACATCGCGACGCGGCCGCGCCGGATGCACGACCATGCGGCGGTGCCCACCGACATCCACCCGAATCGGACGCTCTGGCTCCTGTCGCTTGCCCATCTCGTCAACCACGCCCAGGCCGTCCTGCTGCCGATCGTCTACCTCCGGATCATCGACGAGTTCGGTGTCACGGCGGAGACGATCGCTCTGTTGGCGGCCGCCGGCGCTTTCGCATCCGGGGCCGTCCAGCTGAGCTACGCGAAGCTGACCCGGATGATCTCGCGGCGGAAGCTCCTGGCGGCGGGCGGGATCCTGTTCGGTGGCGGCTTCGCGGCCCAGGCCGCCGCACCGACCTTCGCGTCCTTCGCGGCGGTCAACATCGTGTCGCGGATCGGTGGCTCGCCGCAGCATCCGGTGGGCAACGGACTCCTCGCCGAGCAGTTTCCGGAGCATCGGCGGGGCTTTGCGATCAGCGCCCACATCTCCGGCGGCAACGTCGGGACGGTCGTGGTCGCGTTGGTGGGCTACCCGCTGATCGCCAACCTCGGCTGGCGCGAGACCGTGGTGATCTTTGGCCTGCCGGCGGTCGTCATCGCCCTGGCGATCCTCTTCCTCGTCCGTGAGACGGGCGCCGACCAGGCGGCCGCGGTCGCCCACGGCAGCGTCCGCGAGGCGTTCGGGACGATCCTGCGCGACCCCGACCACCGCTGGATCTACCTCGCCTCGATCCTCGGCGGGGGCGGGCGCGGCCTTGGTGTCGTCAACCTCTTCGCGCTGCTCTATCTCGGCCGGGTGCTGCACCTGCCGGACGAGATCGCCGTCCCGATGTACAACGGGCTCATCGTCCTGTCGGTGCCGATGCCGCTCGTCGCCGGCTGGCTCTCGGACCGGCTCGGCCGGAAGCCGGTGATCATCGGGGTGTATCTCGGAGGTGCCGTCGGCTTCGTCTTGTTCCTGCTGGTCGGGTCGAGCATCGTCGGACTGTGGGCCGGGATCGCAGTGATGGGGCTGTTCAGCTTTGCCGAGAGCCCGCAGCTGCAGGCGCTCCTGGCGGACATCGCGCCGCCGACAATCCGGGATGCCTCTTTTGCCCTCTATTTCACGCTTGCGTTCGGTGTCGGGTCGCTCTGGACCGCCCTCTACGGCGTGATCATCGGGATCGCCGGGGAGCCCGTCGGACTGCCGATCGTCTTCGTCCTCATGGCCGGATCGTTCGTCGCCGCGGCCCTCGCCGTGGTGCCCGTCCGAGCTGGCGGCCGGCGCGCCGCGAGCTGACCGAGGTGCGGCGGTCGGATGGCGCGACTGCTATCATGCCCGGGCCCTAGCGGGCATTCGGTCGGGGCGTGGCGCAGCTTGGTAGCGCGCATCGTTCGGGACGATGAGGTCGTGGGTTCAAATCCCGCCGCCCCGACCATCCCTTTCTGGTCAGGCCTTCTTCTTGCGCGCCCCCGGCTCCTTCTGTGGCATCGCGCCAGCGATGGCGAGGCCCCGTTCGACCCATGCGCCGATCGCCTCGTCGTCGGCGACGACCGCCGGCGGAATCGCCACGAAGCCCTTCATCGGGCGGCCGGGCATCACTTCGAACGGCGTCGCGCCATCGGCGATCGCCGTGGCGAGCTCGGCGTCGGACATCCGGACGACCCAGCTCTCGGCGAACAGCCCGGTCGCCATGTTGCCGCCCACGAAGGCCGCGGGGTAGCCGAACATCTTCCGGCGCTCGACGTCCGGGTAGCGATCCATGACCGCTCCGAAACGCTCGATGATCTGCGGCGACGATTTCGTGAACTTCGGCATGTCCGGCATCTGAGCACCTCCGCTGTCGGAGTGTAGGCCGAGCGGGGAGGGCGGTTCCGAGCCGCCCCGATCAGATGATCGGAGAGCGGGACCACGGCAGGAGCTCGATCTTTGTCGAGGAGCGATATCGACAAATGTCCATGTGGCAGCGTCTGCTGCCGTCGGACAGTGGCGGGCGACCAGGCTTGTGACTTCCCAAGGAGCGCCAAGGTGACACCCCGCCAGCAGACCCTCATCCGCGAGTCGTGGGCCCAGGTCGCCCCGATCGCCGACACCGCCGCAACGATCTTCTACGACCGCTTGTTCGAGCTCGACCCATTCCTTCGGTCGCTGTTCTCGCGGACCGACATGGCCGGCCAGCGACGCAACCTCATGCAAACCCTCGCTGTTGTCGTCGCCAGCATCGATCGGCTCGAGTCAAT
Organism: Candidatus Methylomirabilota bacterium; assembly: GCA_035490155.1. Taxonomy (GTDB): domain Bacteria; phylum Chloroflexota; class Limnocylindria; order Limnocylindrales; family CSP1-4; genus CF-46. The sequence goes on from DATHGS010000521.1 coordinate 3,008, forward strand.
CGTCCCTGCCGTCGAAGCCCTGGGTCGGCGGCACGCGGGTTACGGCGTCGAGGCCGCCCACTTCGAGACCGTCGGGCAGGCGCTTCTCGACACCCTTGCGATCGGGCTCGGCGAAGCCTTCACCACCGAGGTCCGCGAGGCCTGGGCGACCGCCTACGGAATCCTCGCCGGTGTGATGCAGTCGGCCGCGGCCGAGATCGCCGCATGACGATGAACGAGGCGGTCGTGCAGACGAGCCCAGGCGCCGCTCGGCTGCGACGACTCGGGCGCGTCGCCCGGCGCCGGATGCGGA
>DATHGS010000522.1:0-7638 GCA_035490155.1 Candidatus Methylomirabilota bacterium
CGGCGACCAGGCCGGACCAGATGATCGAAGCGGTGTCCCCGGATCCGCTGTTCGTGGCGAGCGCGGTGCCATTGCCATCGTTGATCGTGAGGGTCCAGCTCGAGCTCTCGGATAGCCGGACGCTCAGTGGATACGTGTCCCTGGAGCCGTCGCCGTTTGGCGAGAAGGCGCCGGTCCCGTCGTCGACGGTCCATTCGGCCGGCCCGACGCTGTCGCGTGGGATGAGGCTCGAGCCGAGCATGAACCCGCTCGTGCCGCCGTCGAGGGTCGTGACCGCGAAGACGGGCGAGCCGTCGAGCCCGACTGCGGTGGCCCTGGCGGTGATGCGGATCCTCGTCGCGCTCGTGACCGTCGCGGTCTGGTTCGTACCCGCCGCCGCGCCGAGGGCATCCCCGTAGACCGGCGTCCCGTCGGCCTTCGGGCTCGCGTTGCCGGGGACGACGAACGTCGACGGGTCGACACCGGTGTTCGCGTAGTTCGCCCCGGTGACGTCCTCGGTCCGGAGGTCGGTTTTGCCGGTCAGGGCGCGGTAGTAACCGCTCGTCGCGTTGTCGGGATCGAGCTCCTCGGTGTAGCCCGGGCTCCGGACGGAGCCGTAGGCCAGGACGTGGTTGTGGAAGTTCGGGGCATTCCGCCAGAGCTGATCGATCGTCTGCTTCGTGCTGAACAGCGACCAGATGTAGTACGGGCTGTGGCTGTGGCCGTCCACGATGACGGCCCGGGCGCCGGCCCTGAGGAAGGCCGACGCGTAGTTGTCGGCCCGCTGACGGGCGACCGACAGGCTCGGGGAGGTGGCGCCCGGCTCGGAGTTGCCGGACGCGTAGCAGAGGTGGAACAGCAGGACGACGGCGTTCGGCGCCGGGGTCAGCGTCCTGATGGACGGCTCGCCGTAGTACTTGAGCTCGTAGTCGCTCAGCTTGCCGTCGCCGTTGACGTCGTAGTTGAGACCGAACCCGTCCTTCGTCGTGTAGTTGGGGTCAAAGGTGTACGGGCTGGGCCAGCCGTTACCGTGCCCGAGGTAGACGACGATCGAGGCGCCGTTGACGGCCGCCTTGACCGCGGCCCAGGTAGCCCTCGGGCTGTAGACCTTCACGACGTTCGGGGTGTACTTGATCGCCTCCGCGTAGACCTGGTCGGCGTACAGGCGATAGCTGGCGGTGGCACCGTGCGTCGCGCCGACGATGATCGCAACCTTCGGATTGGCCGGCGCTGCGGCCATCGCGACGGGTGCAACGGCGGGCGCGATGACGCCCAGGCCGGCGAGGAGCGCGCCGATGAGCGCGGACGAGATCTTGCGCAAGGAGTGACTCCGCGAGTATCGGAGAGGACCGGACGGTGAGATCCGACCCGGAGATGAGTGCTCCTGCAGTCTCTCGGCGCGCACGTTCGAAACCAATCGCGGAATGGTCATGGGGGCCGTGGCCCCTTCGGCCCCGCGGGTGGACCGGATCAGTGGCGATTGGTGGGGTTCGGGGTGGTCGGGGAGGGCAACCACGCAGGGCAGCGGGGCGCGGGTGCGCCGGGGCAGACCCGCCGATCAGCCCGCCCGGGCGACGCTCGGCGGCCCGCCGATGCTCGACGTATGTGGCTTGCCGCTCTCGTCATCGAGATCACCAGCTGGCTCGGCTGAATCGGCCTTCACCGGACGGACGACGTCGTCGAGCTCGATCACGAGCCCGGGCCGCCCCACCGCTACGCCGGTCGAGCCGAGCGAGGCGGAGACGAGGGCATCGTGATCGCGCAGGCGGTGATGGACGAGGACCGTTCGCCCGACCCGGGCGATTCGGCCGATGCCGATCGCCTCGTCGATCGTCAGGTGGCCCCGGACCGGGTCGTCCTCGGCGGAGTCGAGAAGAGTTGCCTCGACGATGAACAGATCCGTATCGCGAGCCGCCTCGACCAGGGCGTCATTGGGTCCGGTGTCACCGGAGACGACGATTCGTCGGCCGGCCGCATCCCGCAGCCGGCAGCCCCACGCCGGGACGTAGTGGCGGCCGGGTATGAACCCGACCTCGAGATCGCCGATCGTCAGGTCGGTCGCCGGGTCGTACTCACGCACGTCGAGGGCATCGTCGAAAAAGCCGACTCGCTCGCTGATCGCCGCCGCCAGCTCAGCCATCCGCTCCCGCCCTCCCGGCGGCAGCAGGATCTGCACGCGCCGCCCCGTGAACCCGGCCCACGGCAGGAGGTAGCGGAGCGAGACGATGTCGATGAAGTGATCGGCGTGGAGGTGGCCGATCACGATCGCATCGAGATTGCGCGGATCGCGGATCCGCGTCATCTCGCGAATGACGCCCTGTCCGCAGTCGATCAGGATCGCCGTGGTGGCCGTCTCGACGAGGATCCCGGACGCGGGCGTCTCCGGCTGAGGAGCGGAGGTTCCAGAACCGACGATGGTGACCCTGGTCACGGTCGTCCCGCCTGACATCGCATCGGCGGATCGTCGCACGGCGGAAGCTCCGCTGTCCGGCCCAAGGTGACGAGCCACCTGTCGGGAGAACGACAGGAATCACGGCCGGTCACCCCTGCGGCGCAGTACGATGCGACCGTGATCGCGACACGCCCGCTCGCGGAGACCCTCGCCGCCGTGCCCTTCTTCTCGGGCCTCGATGCGGCCGGGCTCGAGAGCGTCGGTCGGACCGTTCGGACGCGCCGATTCCGTCGCGGCGAGGTGATCTTCCACCTGGGAGACCCGGGGGATGCCCTGTTCATCGTCATGACCGGCGCGATCAAGATCAGCCTGCCGTCGGACGCCGGCGACGAGGCGATCCTCGCGACTCTCCGCCCGGGCGACGTGTTCGGCGAGCTGGCACTCCTCGATGGAGCCCCGCGGTCGGCGACGGCGACATCGCTCGAGCCGACCGAGACGCTCGTGCTGCCGCGCGAGCAGTTCCGTGAGCTGATCGCGACGGAGCCCGCCGTCCGTGACGCCCTGCTGGCCTCGATCGCCAGCGAGCTGCGCCGACTGACGGACCATGTCGAGGAGCTCCACTTCCTCGACATCACCGGGCGCCTCGCTTCACGCCTGGTGAGACTCGCAGCCGACGGTGGAAAGCTTCTGTCCGATGGCACGATCCGCCTCGCCGCGCCGCTCACCCAGGGCGATCTCGCCGCGATGATCGGCTGCACCCGCCAGAGCGTGAACAAGCTCCTCGGGATCTTCACCGATGACCATCTGATCCGGCTCGACCGGGAGAGCATCGTCGTCCTCGACCTCGAGGGGCTCGGGCGGGCCGCTCGACGCTGACCTCGGTCCCGGCGACGGCACCATTGCCGGACGTTCCCGTCCGGAGCTGAGCCAGCAGGACGGCTGCCGCCGCGAGCCCCGCCCGCGACCGGCCATTGGCTCCCCCGAGGAAGACCTGCCGTCGCTGGCGATGGATGCCGTCCGGGCCGACGACCACAATGCTGACCGCGGTGTCGTCGTTGCGCGGCCGGCTTCGGACGCCCACGCCGATCGTCGCTCCGCCGACGGTCATTGCCTGGCGGACGAGCGCCTCGAGCCCGGCCATCGTCCGGCCGTCCGCATGGGCGCTGGCTCCAGGCACGCCGGGGGCAAGGGACTCGCTGAACGCCAGCCAGGGCCGGTCCCCGAGCAATGTGCCGAGTGACCCGCCGGTGCCGACTTCGAGGCAGGCGAGGGTCCAGCCGCGGGCGTCAAGGGCCGCACCGATCGCGTCGGGCCAGGTGGTCTCGCCCTCGGCCCAAACATAGGAGCCGACGAGCGCTAGCACGCGCTCCGCGGCCGCGTCGACGAGCGACCGGGCCGGCTGCCCACCCGTAGCTGCGTCGCCGCCGACAGCCGACACCCGGACGTCGACGGCGTCTGCCCGAGCGTACGTCGCGACGATCGGGTTCGTCGCGCGCAGCAGGCCCTCCCCGAGCATGTCGGCGAGTTGCGACTCGCCAATGCCCGCCAGGCGGAACGTTCGATGGACGATGTCGCGCCCGGCGCCGAGGGCCTCCAGCCTTGGCAGGACAGCGTCCTTCCAGATCGGTCGCATCTCGCGCGGAGGCCCTGGCAACGCCACCACGATTCGGCCGTCCGGCCTCTCGACCCACCAGGCCGGCGCCGTCCCGTTGTCGTTTGCCAGAGCCGTCGCCGACGGGATGAGCCACGCCTGCTTGAGGTTCATCTCAGGGAACGGCATTCCCCGGCGCGACCAGAGGCCCCTTAGCCAGACCTCGAGGGCCGGGTCGATCGTCGGTTGCTCGCCGGTCACCGCGGCGATCGATTCCCGGGTCAGGTCGTCCGGCGTCGGCCCGAGACCGCCCGTCGAGACCACGAGGTCGGCCCTCTCGAGCGCCCCGGTGAACGTCGCCGTCACGACGCCCAGGTCGTCCGGCACGGCCTGGATCCGGCCGACCTCGACCCCGATGTCGGTGAGGCTCCGGGCCAGCTCCCCGGCGTTCGTGTCACGCGTCTCGCCGACCGTGAGCTCCGTGCCGATGCTGAGCAGCTCGGCGGTCAGGATTCGGCGCGAACCAGCCATGGGGGGAGCCTACCGCAGCGATTCATAGAGAGCCGGTCCCCGGTGCAGCAGCGAGGGACGACGTCGCGGCGAAGTCGGCGCGGTACCATCGGCGGGACCGATAGGCGACCTTTGCGCCGTGCCGGCCAACCGAGTTGCAACCGAATCTCCCGACAACGACGCTTGACCGCGACAGTGTCAGGCGCGGAGATGACCGGATGAGCGAGATCGAGCAGAGCGGGTTCTCTCATTTCGATCAGTGGCTCGCCCTCGTCCGGCGAACCCGCGAGCTCCTCGACGCGGCAATCGACGAGGGGGAGTTGCCGGCAGGCGGCGCCGATTACCTGGCCGATCTGACCCTGCCCCACCTCGAGGCCGTCCAGGCTGGCTTCCTCGGCTGGCTGCGGGCCGACACGGCTGGGCTCGCGGAACTCCGCTATCTCCTCGGCCTGGTCGGGACGGCGCGGATCCAGCCGGCCACGTCCGGAGCGGAGCGCCGGGCCGCCGACGCCGAGGCCCAGATGGAGCGCTCGCTGACGGCCCGAGGCGCGCGTCCAGCGGCTCGCCTCCGTGGCGCCGAACCGTGGGACCTCGCAGCCCTGTCGCATGCCCGTCTCGTCCTCGCGTTCCTGCCGCGCGTGCCGGACGAGGACGTCCGCTATCCCGCCGGTCGCCGGACCTATGCCGACATCCCAGCGCCGCGCGGGCCGGCCGAGCTGGCGAATCGACTCGAGGAGCTGGAGCGGCAGCTGTGGCGGACGGCCAGCGGCAGGACGCCAAATCCGGGCGACCAGGGCTTCCGCCGGGCGTACGGGTTCTTCGACGCGGCTGATCGTCTCGGGCTGCGTGCCTTCCGGGGAGCCGCCTGACCGATACGGAATTGAATCGGCCGCGGCCTTCCGAGCGGAAGTTCGGCTCGTCGGCGCTGGTATGATCGCCGGCAACCCCAGCCGCGCAGCCCACCGGAGCCCGATCCCCTGGACGATCCGCAGCCGACCGCCCCCCGCGCCGAGCCCGATCCGAGGGCGGCGAACACGCCGGGCGGCGTCCCGCCCGACGCCGGCATTCCGCCGGGCGCCGACATCCCGCCGCCATCCGGGGATGTGCCGCCGCCCGACGATGACGTACCGCCGCACGCCGGCGCCTCCTCGTCCGGTGGCGCCTCCGGACGATCAGGTGGATCGGGCCGGAAGTCGCGCGAGCCCGATCCGCCGGGGCTCCGGGAGCAGATCGGGTCGACACGGGACTCCGCGAAGCGCCTGATCGACGCCCACGTCGAGCTCGCGAGGGCCGAATTCGAGGAGATCGGCGACGCGATCAAGCGAGCCGCGGCTCTCGGTGGGGTCGCGATCGCGGCGCTCGTCGTGGCCGGCCTCCTCGCGACAGTCGGCACGCCGCTGTTCCTCGGGGAGTGGATCTTCGGCTCGATCGGCTGGGGCCTGCTCCACGGGCTGTTGCTGCTGGTGGCCGTCTCGATCGCTGCCGGATTGGCTGCCGTCGGCACGGAATCGTCACGGATCGGACGCTCGTTCCTGATCGCGGCCCTGATCGGCGTGGTCGTTGGTGTGGTCCTCGGCCTGAACCTGACGAACCGGGGATGGTCGGCGGCCGGCGATGCGCTCGTTCCCGCCGTGGTCGGTGAAAGCCGCCCGCTCGTCGCCGCCCTCGTCAGCCTGCCGGTCATCGGCGGGGTGGTCATCGGGCTGCTGAGCCTGGTCCGCTCCTTCGGTGGGGAGTCGGTCGGGCTGGATCGGCCGAGCGTCGGCGCACGGGTGAGCGTCAGCCTGCCCACGGCTGCCTATGTCGGCTGGCTTGTCGCCTTCACGTACGCCTACAAAACGGGTCTGCTGATGCCGGATTGGCGACTCTTCGCCGCCGCCGGGGCCGCCATCGTCGTCACGGAGGTGGTCCTCGTCGTCATCGGCCGGTGGCGGCCCGGCTTCGACCTGCTGACCGGGCTGACGATCGGGGTCGTGCTCGGGCTCGTCCTCGCATTCCTGACGGCGATCGCCTTCGGGCGGCGACTCGGGGCCGCGATGGGCGTGACGATCGGGCTCATGGCCTGGCCGGTCCTCATGGCGGCCGACTTCGCGGCACGCGGCGTTGACGTTGACGCCCTCAAGGAACGCTTCATTCCCCAGCGAACCATCGACACGACGAAGGAGACGATCGAGTGGGCACGCGCACGGACGCCGCTCTCGCGCAAGTCGTAGCGGCCCGCGCGGAGCTCGCCGACGACCTCGAGCAGCTCGAGGCGGCGGGCCGCGCGGCTGTCGACATCCCGGCCAAGATTCGGCGCGCGCCGGCAAAGGCGGCCGGTGTCGCCGCGGGTGCGGCGTTTGTCGCCCTCGGCGGGCCGAAGCGGGTCTTTCGCCGCGCGAAGCGGGCGGTGACGGGCGAGGAGGAGGATCTGCCGTCCGAACTCCTGCCGAAGGAAGTCGAGAAGACGCTCCGCAAGCTCGGGACCGACGGGCGCAAGGTCCGCGGCACGCTCGAGAAGGAGTTCGCCCGCTACCTCGACACGCGTGCCAAGGAACGGAAGAAGGAAGGCGTCCTCGCCGCGGGCATTGCCCTGGCGACGGGCGTCCTGCGGCCGATCACGTTGCGGGCCGGCAAGACCCTCGCCGAGCGAGCGCTCGACCCCGACCGACCGTCGTTCGAGGAGCAGCTCCAGAAGCTGCGAGCCCGGCGATCCGGTGAGCCGCCGGCGGGGGGCTCGGATTCCGGCGGCCCCCAAGGTGGCGCGGGCCTCTGATCCCGGGCCGGGCGTCGCTCGACGGGCCCGATCACAGGCCGTTGGAACGCCGAGCGTTCATTCCAGCGGGTGAGCGAGGCGATTGTCACTCGGCGACGCCCCTCAGCCGCCACGTGGAACGCCCAGCGTTCATTCCAGCGATTTGAGCCGCGCGAAAGGGGCTCCCAAAGCCCGCTCCGCCGCCCCGTGGAACGCCCAGCGTTCCGTATGGCCGCGGAGCGAGGTGAGCGTCGCCCATCGGAGCACGTCGAACGCCCGTAGGAACGCCCGGCGTTCCACAAGCCGCTGGAACCGCTCCGATCGAGGGCGCTAGACTCGCGGCGGGCGAGTGGCGGAATGGCAGACGCGCCGGCCTTAGGAGCCGGTGCCGCGTGAGCGGCGTGGAGGTTCGACCCCTCTCTCGCCTACCAG
>DATHGS010000523.1:0-2719 GCA_035490155.1 Candidatus Methylomirabilota bacterium
GATCGCCTGGGCAAGGGCGGCGGCGTCGCCGGACCCAACGGCCACGAGCCGATCGCCGAGATCGGCCAGCGAGCCTGCGCCCGACGCGATGACCGGCAACCCGACTGCCATCGCATCGAGGATGACCTTCGGAAAGCCCTCGGCCGGCGACGGAAAGACGAACAGGTCGCACGACGCGAGTGCCTCCATGTACGTCGCCCGGTCTGCGACGTAGCCCAGCCAATGGATCCGGTCGCCGATGCCGAGCCGCTGGGCGCGCGCCTCCAGGGACGCCCGCGCCGGCCCGTCGCCGACGATTACGAGCTCGACGCGATGACCCTCCTCCTCGTCGGCGACCAGAAGCGCGAGCGCGTCGATCAGGACCTCCAGCCCCTTTCCGCCGGCCAGCCGGCCAGCCCACGCCAGCCGGAGCCGCCACGGGATCGCCGGCCACGGGGCGTCGCTGACGTCTCGAATCTCGTCCGGCTCGACGAGGCTGGTGACGATCCCGCCGCCGTCGACGATCCCGCGACCGACGACGATCCGCTGGCGTCCGCCGGCCAGCCGTCCGGCCACGTCGTAGAGAAGACCCACCACCTGCGCAGGCAGGCCCAGCCGGCGTCCTCGGGCGACCGCAAGCGCGCTCCCGGCCACGTAGCCGAAGCGCGGGACTCGGGCCCGCCACGCGAGCCACCCGGCGAGCAGGGCATTCGAAGCCGGAACCTTGATCCATACGAGATCGGCGGAGGCGATCACGGGCCGGAGGAGTGCGGCGTTGGCCCGCAGCAACCGCGGAGCGTGACGAACGAACCCGCCGATCCCCTCGAACGGCGCCGTCCCGACCACCTCCAGCCGCGGATCGAGCGGCAGCGTCGCCGGCGCGGCGCTCGCGTCGCGCAACGGAACGCAGTGGACGATCGACGCGACCGGCGCCCCTGGAACGTCAAGCACCCCCGTGAGAAACCGATGGAACGTCGCGTTGACCGGGTAGACGCGGCCTTCCCAGCGGACGTGCGGGTTGTCGTCGATGACGACGACGCGTATGCCCATCGGCCTACGGCTCCTCGCCCGGCTCGCGTTCGCCGATCACGATCTCGGCCGCCTCGTCCCCGCCGCGCAGGCCGACGAGCGGTCCCGTTCGCTGGCCTCGGAACCTCTCGAGCGCTGCGCGCCCGGTTCTCAGCAGCGCCGCGACGTCGCTCCGGCGGATCACGAGCGTTTCGACGATCCCGCGCCCGGACAGCCGCCGAAAGACAGCCATGGTGAGCACGGCGGTGAGGATGTAGGAGATCGACGAGCTCGCGGCGGCGCCGTTGATCCCGAACCGGGGGATGAGCACGAGGTTGAACGCGATGTTCGCGCCGAGACCGCTCAGGAGGATGAGCGTGCCGGTTCCCGGGCGCCCGCGGCCCACGATGTATCTCGAGAGGATCGCGACCACGCTATAGGCGACGACGCCGGGGAGGATGAGGCGGAGAGCGACGCCCGCGTCGCTGAACGCCGCCCCGTAGACGAAGCGGACGACCCGCGGGCCCAGGGCGAAGGCAGGGACGGCCGTCACGAACGCGACTGCGAGCGTTGTCCGGGTCAGGACGGCCGCGATCCTGCCCGCATCGGCGTGAGGGTCTACAGCGCGACTGAACATCACCGTCCCGAGTGCGTTCGGGACGTACCAGAGCGTCTCGGCCAGGCCGCTGGTGACCGAGTAGATGCCGGTCGCTCGGACGCCGACGAGCCCGTTGAGCAGGAACGCGTCGGACCGGAACTGAAGCCGTTCGGCAATCGTGCCGACGATGGCCCGGTTACCGAAACGCAGCTCCTCCACGAGGAGCGTCGCCGACGGCCTCACCGAGAAGGTTCCGTCGCGCGCCGCCACCCAGCCGATCGCGACGACGGTGAGACCCAGGGCGACGAGGTTCATCACCAGCGCGATGTCGAGGCTCAGCCGGGCGATGCCCGCCATGCCGATGATGAGGACGAGAAGAGCGAACCGACGGAGCACCCGAATCGCGCTGTAGGCGAGGATCCGGCCACGTCCGAGGAGGGCGAAGAGCCCGATCGAAAAGAACAGCTCGCCCGGCAGCGCAAATGCCGAGAAGAGGAACTGTTGGGCGGACAGGTTCGGGATCACCGACGCCAGTGGGCCACGTGGCCGGACGTCGGTCGGAAGGCCGTAGGCCCAGCAGGCGAGAACAACGCCAAACCCACCCACGACGATCGACCAGATGAGCGCGTTCGCGAAACCGCGTCGGGCCGTCTCCGGATCGCGCCGCGAGACCACGGCCAGGGCGCTGTCCATCCCCCAGCCCACGACGACCGCCGCCAATTGCGATGTCAGCAGGACGAGGGCGAACCGACCCTTTGCCGACGGCCCGAGCAGGTGGGCCAGCACGATGTCGGTCCCGAAGATGAGGACCGCGAGCCCGAACCGGGACCCGATCGTGACAAGCGCGTCCTGCACCAGTGTCGGCCCGCGGCGCACCCGGCCGGCCGCGCCGGTCATTCCGAGCCGGACGCCGCGTGCGGCATCACCCCGGCGAGCTCCCGATCGGCGAGGGCCGCTTCGAACCAGCGCGCCGTCCGGGCGAGGCCGTCGTGAAGGGTCACCGCGGCGCGGTAGCGGAGCCGCTCAGCCGCCTTGTCGACACGACTGACGTTCCGCCGCACGTCGCCGGCGCGGGCGGCCTCATGGCGGATCTCGAGTGGCCGACCCACCGTCGCGCCGATCGCGACCGCCAGC
>DATHGS010000524.1:0-10857 GCA_035490155.1 Candidatus Methylomirabilota bacterium
GGAGCGCGGCCAGATGCGGGTCGAAGCCAACGTCTCGCTCCGCCCACGTGGGACGGAGCCCTTCGGGACCCGGGTCGAGGTCAAGAACATGAACTCGTTCCGGTCCGTCGAACGGGCGATCGACTTCGAGATCGAGCGCCAGGCGGCCGCCCTCGACGGCGGCGAGACGCTGACCCAGGACACCCGCGGCTGGGACGAGAACCGCGGCACAACCTACGTGATGCGATCCAAGGAGGACTCGCACGACTATCGCTACTTCCCGGAGCCGGACCTGCCGCCACTCCGGGTCGACGCCGCCTGGCTGGACGAGATCAGGGCCGGCCTGCCCGAGCTGCCAGCAGCCCGTCGGGCGCGCTACACGACCGACTTCGGCCTGTCCGCCTACGACGCCGCCGTCCTCGTCGCCGAGCCGAGGGCGACGGCGCTCTTCGAGGGCGTTCGGGAGGCCGCGGCCGCGATCGACCCGAAGGCCGCGGCCAACTGGGTGACGGGGGCGTTCTTCGGTCTTCTCAAGACGGACCCGGAGGCGGCGGCGCGTGTCGACGCCGTCCAGCTCGCCGACCTCCTCGGCCGAGTGGCGACGGGCGAGCTGTCGGGGACGAACGCGAAGGAGGTCTTCGCGGCGCACGCTTCGAGTGGTGACTCGGTGGCGGCGATCGTCGAGAGTCGAGGCCTGCACCAGATCTCGGACGTCGACGCGCTCGAGAAGGTCGTCGACGAGGTCATCGCCGCCAATCCGCAGGCCGTTGCGGACTACCGAGCCGGGAAGCCCGTCCTCGGCTTCTTCGTCGGCCAGGTGATGAAGGCGACACGCGGCCAGGCCAACGCGGCCCTCGTCCAGACGGCCGTTCGCGAGCGACTAGACGGATCGGCCGGCTCATGAGCCTCGCGAACGTCGCGCTCTGGGCGCTCGGCATCGCGTTGATCGCCGTCGGCTACCAGCGGGCCAAGGGGCCATGGGGTCGCTACCAGGCTCTCAAGGAACAGGACGACAACATCGCCCGGTACGAAGCGTGGCGTGGCGGCCTCCGCGACACGTCGCCAACGGGCGCGTCAGTGGCCATGCAGATGCTCCGACGCCAGGCGCAGATCGGCGGCGCCATCGTCGCCGTCGGCTTCGTCCTCGTCTTCCTCGGCTTCCTGATCAAGTAGCGCTCGAAGCTCGCCGCAGACGGCGGACGGGCGGAGAGTTCTCAGCGATCTCGAGTCCGGCGATGCTCGATCGCGGTGCAGCGATCCATCACGACCGCGAGGCCGGCATCGTGGGCGATCCGTGCCGCCTCCCAGTTGACCACCCCGAGCTGGAGCCAGAGGCAGCGGGCGCCGGCATCGACCGCCTCCCGCGCATGCGGCTCGCACAGCTCGGACCGCCGGAAGACATCGACGATGTCGAACGAGCCGGTCGCGTCGACGGCCTCGCGCAGCGATCGGAACGCGGGAATCCCGAAGACCTCGCGCTCGTTCGGGTTGATCGGCACGCACTCATAGCCCTGGTGGACGAGATACCGAAAGACACCGAACGACGGTCGGCCTGCGTTCGAGGAGGCGCCGATCACGGCGATCCGGCGAGTCGCTCGGAGAAGCTCGGCAATGCCCTCGTCGTCGAGAACCGGCACCGGTCCGCGGCCCTCGTCGAGGTCGAGATAGGCGATAGTTCGGGCACGATCGTCCGCACGAGTGGCGCGATCGCGAGCGGCGGCCTCATCGTCGTCCGTCATGCCCGTACCCGCAGCGCCTCGAGGCCGCGCAGCACGAACCGCGGCTTCCAGGCCGGCTCCTCCAGCAGCTCGAGCCGCGGCAGGCGGCGGAGCATCCGCTCGAAGAGGACGTCGAACTCGAGCTTCGCCAGCGGCGCCCCGAGGCAGTAATGAATCCCCGCCCCGAAGGACAGGTACGGGTTGGGCGACCGGTCGAGGACGATCTCGTCGGCCGCGGCGAACACCGCCGGGTCGCGGTTGGCCGCGGCGAACTGGAGTGCCAGCTCCTGGCCGCGCGGGATCGTCACGCCGCCGAGCTCGATGTCCTCGAGGACCCAGCGCTCGAACATCGGCGCCGGCGTGTCGAACCGGAGGAGCTCCTCGATCGCGGTCGGGACGAGCCCCGGCTCGGCCCGCAGCCGGGCCAACGCTTCGGGATGGCGGAACAGCGCCCACCACGAGTTCGCGGCGCCGTTGACCGACGCCTCGTGGCCGGCATTCAGCAGCAGCACGGCCGTCCCGATCAGCTCGTCCTCGGTCAACCGGTCGCCGCCGGCCTCGACGACGGCCGCGAGCTCGCTGAGCAGGTCCGCGCCGGGGGCCCGGCGGCGCTCGCGGGCGAGACCCCGCAGGTACGTCTCGAAGGCGGCGCTTGCGTCCGTCGCTCGTCGCTGCGCGTCAAGCGTCGGGTTCAGCTCGAACATCAGGGTCATATCGGCCGACCACGGTCGGAGGAGATGCCGGTCCGCCTCCGGGATCCCGAGCAGCTCGGCGATCACGGTGACCGGCACGAGCTCCAGGAGATCGGCGATCAGGTCGAACTCACCACGGGCGATGGCCCCGTCGATGACCCGGTCCACGATCGTCTCGATCCGCGGCCTGAGCGCCTCGACCGTTCGCGGCGTGAACGCCTTCATCACGAGGCGCCTCAGACGGGTGTGGTCGGGCGGCTCCATGTCGATCATCTGGACGGCAAGGAGGTCCCAGAACGGGGCCTGGTCGGCCGGTGGTGGCGTCCGGCCCCACTCCTCGTGGCTCGCGACGTGGAGATACGAGCGGCCGAGCCGCCGGTCGCGGAGGAGGGCATTGACGTCGGCATGACGCGAGACAAGCCATTGGTTCGTCCGCTCGTCGAAGATGACTGGCGCCACGTCGCGCAGTCGGGCAAGGGCGGGATACGGATCCGCCACGAACGAGAGATCCCACGGGTCGTAGCCGAGGTCGACCGGCTGGACGCCGGCTTTCGTCGCGCTGTCGCTCATCTCGTCTCGACAAGCACGCCGGCCGCTATGCCGTCGCCTCTCGCTCATACGGCCGGCCATCGGCGGCAGGCGGCGTGCTCCGACCGATGAGACCGGCGAGCACGACGATCGTCACGAGGTAGGGCAGGGCGCTGAAGACCTGGGCCGGCAGGGCGGCCACGATCTCTCCGAGCTGACCCGTCGGTGGGTCGAAGCCGATCGTCTGGCCGATCGTCAGGAACAGCGAGAAGAGCAGGGCCGCGCCGAGCCCGCCGATCGGCGTCCAGCGCCCGACGATCATGGCCGCCAGGGCGATGAAGCCGCGTCCGGCCGTCTGGCCTGCCTGGAACGCGTTCGACAGCTCCATGGAGAGGAATGCCCCACCAAGTCCGGCGAAGACCCCGCCGATCAGCACGTTCCGGTAGCGCAGCCGGATCACGTCGATCCCGACGGTCTCGGCCGCCTTCGGATGCTCGCCGACCGCCCGGGTCCGGAGTCCCCAGCGCGATCGGAACAGGAGAATCTGGAGGACGATCGCGCAGACAAGCAGGCTGATCGTGATCGGGCCCTGGTTGAGGATCGTCGTGAACAGCCAGCCGACGAACGGCAGGTCCATCAGCGCCGCGGGGGGCCTGAACTTCTCGAACTGCCCGGCACTCGTCGGTGAGGCCGCCGAGATCACGTTGTTCAGGTAGCCGGTGATCCCGAACGCGGCGATGTTGATGATGGTCCCGCTGATGATCTGGTCGATCCGCAGGCTGATCGAGAGCCAGGCGTGGAGGAGCGACACGCCGACTGCCGAGAGGATCGCCGCCACGAGACCGATGATCAGGGTGGGCGTGATGCCGAGCGGGCCGGGCGCCATCGGCCCGAGGACGGCGACCGCGGCGATCGCCACGACCCAGCCGGTGAAGGCGGCAGTGAGCATCGTCCCCTCGATGCCGATGTTGACGACGCCGGATCGCTCGCAGACGACACCGCACAGCGCGCCGAACCCGAGCGGCGTCGCCGCGCGCAGGATGATCGGTGCGCTCGTCGGCAGGATCGCGATCAGGTAGCCGACGACCTGGAAGAGCAGGCCGATGACCGGCAGGCTGTAGAGGAACGTGTCCATCAGGTTGTCACCGATTCGCTGGCATACGACTTGGTGATCGTCTCGGCCTCGACCGGGATTGCGCGCGCGCCGCGCCCACCGAGGGCCCGGGCGATCACCGGCAGGACGACGAGCACGAGGAGGATCACGGCCTGGAGGACGTCGACCAGTTCACGCGGTGTTCTCGCCTCGATCTGCATCTGGCCCGCGCCCGCTCGCATCGCGCCGAAGAGGATTGCCGCCGGAATGATCCCGAGCGGATTTGAGCGGGCGAGCAGGGCGACGGCGATCGAATCGAAGCCGACGGACGTCGCGAAGCTCGTCTGAGTCTGATGGGTCACGCCGAGGAGCTCGCCGGCACCGGCCATGCCGGCCAGCGCGCCGGAGAACGTCATCGTCAGCATGATGAGCCGGCGCGGCCGCATCCCGGCGTAGCGGGCAGCGTCCGGGTTCGCCCCGGCCGTCCGGATCTCGAAGCCGAGCGTCGTCCGATAGAGGAGCCACCAGACGACCACGACCGCGACCACGGCGATGAGGATGCCGACGTGACCGGTCTTGCCGAGGAAGATGGGGAGCGCCGCGTGCCCGACGTCGAACGTGACCGGCGCCGGCGCCTTCGGCACGCGGAGCGGCCCAGACACGAAGGCCGCGAGGATGTTCAGGGCGATGTAGTTGAGCATGATCGTCGTTACGACCTCGTGGGCGCCCGAGACCGCCTTCAGGAAGCCCGGCACGAAGCCAAACGCCGCTCCGGCCAGCGTCCCCGCCAGGAAGGCGAGCGGGGCTGCCACGAAGACCGGCTGGTCCGCCAGCGCCACGCCCACGGCCACCGACCCGAGGACGCCCATCAGCAGCTGGCCCTGGACCCCGATGTTGAAGAGGCCGGCCTTGAAGCCGAGGGCCACGGCCAACCCACCGAACACGAGCGGTGCCGCCTGCTTGAGCGTGGCGACGATCGCATCGAAGCTGAGAAGCGACCCCTTGACGAGCGCCCCGTAGGCGGTCAGCGGCTTGCCAAGGTCGATGGCGCCCTTGTTCGCGATCAGGTCAGCGGCGTAGATGAAGAACGAACCGATGATGACGGCCAGCAGCATCGCGACGAACGGCAGCACGATCGTGGTCAGGGCCCTGCCGATCCGCTCGCGGCTGATCCGCCCCGAGAGCGGCGGGCGATCTGGCCGCATCCCGGGACCGCTGTCGGCGGTCATGCCGGCGTCCCCGCGGCGTCGCTCGGGATCGACCCGCTGGCGACGGCGGCCTCACGACGCAGGCCGGTGGCCATCAGCATGCCGACCTCGTTCCGATCCGCGGTCCGACCGTCGACGACCGACACGATCTGGCCGCGGTACATGACGGCGACCCGGTCGCTCAGCTCGAGGACCTCATCGAGCTCGGCCGAGACGAGGAGCACGGCCGTCCCGGCGTCGCGTTTCTTGATCGCCTGGCGGTGGATGAACTCGATGCTGCCGACGTCGAGGCCACGGGTCGGCTGGTCGAGCACGATCAGCCGGAGATCGCCGTCCAGCTCGCGAGCGACGACGAGCTTCTGCTGGTTGCCCCCTGACAGCGTCCCGGCCATCACGTCAGGCGATGGGGTCCGGACGTCGTACTCGGCGATTGCCCGGGCGCCACGCTCCTCGATGGCGTCGTCGTTGCGGACGATTCCGTGGGCGTACGGCGGGCGGTAATAGTCCGTCAGGACGAGATTGTCGGCGACCGAGAAGGAGAGGACGAGCCCGAAGCGGTGGCGATCCGCCGGCACGTAGCCCGTCCCGAGGTTCGTCATCTGGCGGGTGGTCGCGTTCGTCACGTCGCGGCCGTCGAGGCGAACCGAACCGGCGGCGGGCTTGCGCAACCCGACGATCGCCTCGACCAGCTCATCCTGGCCGTTGCCGGCGACACCGGCGATGCCGAAGATCTCGCCCGCGCGGATCTCGAAGTCGATGCCTCGCACGACCTCGCTGCCGCGGTCGTCGCGGACCTTGAGGCCCTCGACCTGGAGCCGCACGTCACCGGGGTGGGACTCGCCGCGATCGACGACGAGCTGGACGTCGCGCCCGACCATCAGCGCGGCGAGGTCGCTCTCGTCCGTCTCCGCGGGGATCCGCGAGCCAACCACTCGGCCACGGCGGATGACGGTGATCCGGTCGGCGATCGCGAGGACCTCGTAGAGCTTGTGGCTGATGAACACGATGCTGTGACCTTCTTCGGCCAGCCGCCGGAGCACCGCGAAGATCTCGTCGGTCTCCTGCGGCGTTAGGACGGCCGTCGGCTCATCGAGCACGAGCACCTTGGCGTTGCGGTACAGCGCCTTGAGGATCTCGACCCGCTGTTGCCACCCGACCGACAGCTCGCCGACCTTCACGTCCGGGTCGATCTCGAAGCCGAACTGCTTCCCGAGCTCGACGATCCGCCGCTTTGCCTCGGCCCGGTCGATGAAGATCGGGCCGGCCATCGTCTCCTCGCCGAGGAGGATGTTCTCCGCCACTGTCAGGACCGGGACCAGCATGAAGTGCTGGTGAACCATGTTGATGCCACGCGCGATCGCGTCCGTCGGATTCGCGATCCGGACCGGCGACCCGTCGATGAGGATCTCGCCCTCGTCCGGGCGGGCCAGCCCGTACAGGATGTTCATGAGCGTCGTCTTGCCGGCGCCGTTCTCGCCGAGCAGCGCGTGGATCTCGCCCGGCCGGACCTCGAGGTCGATCCCGTCGTTCGCGACGACGCCCGGGTAGCGCTTGGTGATGCCACGCATCTCCAGGGCCGGGGCGTGGACGACCGGGGCGTGGACGGCCGCCCCCGGGACGATCTCCTGGCTGCTCGTCACGACGATCGCGCTCCTCAGCTCACGGGGCGGGAGACGTGCGGCTGATCTGGGAACAGGGTACAGAAAAGCGGGCCGCCCGAGTTGCCTCGGACGACCCGCTTTCGAAGCGCGCGTGGACTACTTGGCGGTGCCGCAGTTGTCCGGGCAGGTCTTGAGCGTCCCGGCCTTCATGGCCGCGAGCGCCGCATCGAGCTTGGACTGGGTGTCGGCCGCCCAGGCGGACGCCTTGTCGTGACCGGGCGAGGCGCCGATCCCGTCGTTCTTCGCGTCGAAGAGCGCGTCACCGGGTGTGGCCGTGCCGTCCGCGATCCCCTTCAGGGCCGACGATACGGCGATCTGGAGGTGCTTCTCGGCGCTGGTCAGGAGGCACTTGTCGGCATTCGTGTAGGACACGAACTGGTCGACGTCTACGCCGATGCCGTTGATGTTCGCGGCGCACGCGGCATCGAGGATGCCGTTGCCGGTGAGGCCGGCCACCTGGAACAGGACATCGACCTTCGGGAACTTCGCGAGGAAGTTCTCGGCGTAGGTCTTGCCACCGGGCTGGTCCTGGAAGGCGGCGGCGGAGAAGTCGTTCGTGACGTAGGCCGTATCGACCTTGATGGCCGAGTTGACGGACTGGGCGCCAAGGACATAGCCCTGGATGTAGCGAACGCACGGGGCGCAGATGCTCGTGCCGCCGATCGCTCCGATCTCACCGTTCTTGCTCGCGCCGGCGGCCACGATCCCGGCGAGGTAGCCGGCCTGGTCCTCCTGGAACTCGAGCGAGAGGTACTTCGGAAGCAGGGTCTTCGCGTCGCCCTTGCAGGCGAAGGTGCTGTCCGGGAGGCCATCTGCGGTAACGCAGATCGGGCTCTGGTCGACACCGACGAACCAGATGTTCGGATTGTCGTGGGCGGCCTGGACGGTCGCCGTGGCGAGGTTGAAGCCGACGGTCACGATGACGTCGAACTTCTGGTCGGCGAAGGACTTGATGTCCGCGGCGTACTCCGAGGCGCTCGTCGGGACGATCGAGGTCGGGGCAGCGGCGCCGATCGCCGTTGCACCTTCCTGGGCGCCCTTGAACGAGTACTCGTTGTAGTTCTTGTCGTTGAGTGTCCCGATGTCGGTGACGACGCCGATCTTGAGATCCGAATGGGCGGCCGATGCCGCTGTCGACGGCTCTGTCGAGGCGCCGCTGCCCGCCGGCGCCGACGCGGGCGGGGCTGCCGAAGCGGCCGATGGGCTCGCGCCACCGCCGCTGCTACAGGCGGCGACCAGGATGGCCAGCCCGCTGAACAGCGTCAGGCCAATGGAACGATTGCGCATGTGTCCTCCTCGAGATCGAGAACCGTCCGCGGCGGCCTGAGAATCTGCACCAGGTCCGCTGCGGTCTCGACGTACCACTCATCCCGCGGGACGAGCCACTGGCGCGCATCCTAGCGATCGGGGGACGGCCGGACAAGGTTGTCCTCAAGGTCCGAATCCTCGGCCGCGACAGAGGCGCGGGACGAAGAATAGGGCCTTTGGGCGGCCGTGCATACTGGCGCCCATGTCGGACGCAGCCGTGGTTGGCAGGACTGCCACTGGGATCGCCTACGAGGTCGCGGGTTCCGGTTCGCCGATCGTCCTCGTTCACTCCGGCGTGGCCGATCGCCGGATGTGGGATCCCCACTGGGATGCCTTCCGGGCTGGCCATCGGGTCGTGCGCTACGACGCCCGCGGCTACGGCGAGAGCCTGCCACCCACGGAAGCCTGGTCGCAGCACGGCGACCTGCTCGCGCTCATGGACGAGCTGGAGATCGCCCGGGCCCACCTCGTCGGGGAGTCGATGGGAGCCGGGATCGTCGTCGAGGCGGCCCTGGCCCGCCCCGAAGCCGTCGCCTCGCTCGTGCTCGTCTCCCCGGGTGGGGCGGTCCTCGGGACGCCGGCCGACGATCTCCAGGCCCTCTGGCGCGCGGAGGTCGCGGCACTTGACGCCGGCGACATCGAAGCGGCCGTCGAGGTCAACCTCCGAGCCTGGGTCGACGGGCCGAGCCGGCCGGTCGAGGCCGTGGATCCGGCGCTGCGGGCATTCGTGGCGTCCATGCAGCGAGACGCGTTCGAGCTGCCCGAATGGGATCCCGATGACACGCCCGAAACGGAGCTGTCGCCGCCGGCGAGCGCGCGGCTCGCCGAGATCGACTCTTGGACGCTGATCCTCGTCGGCGAGGCCGATCAACCGGCGATCGTCGACGTCGGACATCACCTGGCCGCTCAGATTCGCGGGTCTCGATACGTCAGCTGGCCCGATGTCGCGCACATGGTCAGCCTCGAGCGACCGACGGAGTTTCAGCGGCTCGTCCTCGAGTTCGTCGACGCGGTGCCGTGAGCTTGGGGTCGTCGGCTCCCCTCCGGTATGTCGCGCTCGGCGACTCGTACACGATCGGAACTGCGACGCGACGTGCGGCGGAGCGCTGGCCCGACCAGCTCGTCGCGCGGCTCCGCTCGGCTTCACCCAGTCTCGATCTGGTCGCCAATCTCGGCGTGAACGGCTTCACGTCGCGTGACGTGATCGAGGTGCAGCTGCCCGAGCTTCCGGCCCTCGAGCCCGCCTTCGTGAGCGTCCTCGTTGGCGTGAACGACGTCGTCCAGGGCATTCCGGAGGCGACGTACCGCGAGAACGTGACGATCATCCTCGACGAGCTGCTCAGCCGGCTACCGCCAGGCCGACTTCTCGTCGTCACGATCCCGGACTACACGGTCACCCCGCGCGGCGGGGATTACGGCGACCCGACGCAGCAGGCGGCGGAGATCGGCCGGTTCAACACCGCGATCGCCGAGCTCGCCTCACAACGCGGGATCAGCGTTGTCGACATCCATGACCTGTCGTTCGACGCCGCGACCGACCGGTCATTGGTCGCGGACGACGGTCTCCACCCGAGCGGCGCCCAGTACGCTCGCTGGGTCGACCGTATCGCGCCGGTCGTCGAGGGTCTGACCCGGACGTGAGTGTTCAGGCGGCGGAATCAGACCGGGCATTCGTGCGAGCTCACCTCGTCAGGTCGAGCGTCCAGATCAAGTAGCCGGTTCGCGAGGATCCGCCGTTTCCGGCGTCCTCCGTCGTGTAGCCGAACGCGACAAGGCTTTCATCGACGATCCTGACTACGGCCGCTTCGGCCGCGCCCGAGCCCGATGTCGGTAGCTCGGTCGACGCCCACGATCGACCGTCAGGCGACGACCAGACCACGGGCCGATCTCGGCGGCGCCCGGCGATGACGAACGTTCCGCGCACGTTCGAAATGGAGCCAAGGAACACGTCCTCGCCGAAGGAGGGCGACTGCGTCCAGGTCGCGAGATCGTTGCTGCTCCACGCGGCCGCCCGACCCTCCGCATCCCCGATCGCAACCACTCCAACCGGGCCCGCGGAGACGCCATAGAGCGCGCTCGTTTCCGAACCTCCGCGCTCCGGTGCCGGAGCGCTCGCCCAGGCCTCGGAGTCGGCCGAAGTCCATACGGCAGGGTCTGGGCCCTGCGTGCCGACGGCGACGAACCCACGACCCCCAGCATCGACGGCGGCCTGCACGCCAAGCGGCGCTCCGTCGATCGCCGCCCACGTCGATCCGTCGGCCGACCTCCAGGCTCCGACCAAGCTCCGGATTGGCTGGCCGAACAGGATCAGCTTGTCGGCGTAGGGCGCGATCGTGGTCGGGTTCGACTCGTCGGGGCCGACGATCGCGTCGACCCAGGTAAGCCCGTCCTGGCTGTTTCGGATCAGGCCGCCATCCGACCAGGAAACCAGCTTGCCTTTCCAACTGACCATGCCAATGCGGGAGCTCTCGTCCACCGGCTCGGCTGGAATCCACCCTGCTCGCTCATCCCTTGCCCAAACCGATTTGTCGCCGGTTACCACGCCGCGCTGCGCAGCGGCGGCACGAAATGCCGGTTCATCAGGCGGCAGGACGGTTGCTTCGCGCCACGTGGTCGGGACCGCGTCGGTCGCCACGCTGCCGCTCGGTTGCGGCGCATGGGTAATGGGGA
>DATHGS010000525.1:0-4370 GCA_035490155.1 Candidatus Methylomirabilota bacterium
GGCGGATCTCTTCGTCCGTGGCAACCTCGACGTGCCCCGGTCGGGTCGACTCACCGCCGACGTCGAGCAGGTCGGCACCCTCGGCGACCATCGACCGAGCCTGGGCGACCGCCGTGTCAATCGGGTGGGCCGGGTCCGCGGACCGCGCCGCGCTGCCCGAGTCGGGCGGCGCGTCGGGGAGCAGGCCGTCGCCGGAAAACGAGTCCGGCGTGACGTTGACGATACCCATGACGAAGGTTCGTTCTCCCCAGGCGAAGCGGCGCCGGCCGATCGTCATCGGCGCCGGCACGCCGGACTCCGGCTCTGCCGATTCGCTCATCGGGCGGCCACGGTGACCGGGTCACGCAGGAGCGGATCGTCGACAAGTCGAGCCCGGACCGCGCCGACGAGATAGAGCGAGCCGGCGACGACGATCGGGCCATCGCCCTCCGACAGGGCCCGGTCGAGGGCGCGGTCGGGGTCCGACTCGACGACGACGTTCCCTGCGAGGCCATGGCGTCGCCAGCGAGCGGCCAGCTCGGCCGCCGGCAACGCCCGCGGCAGATCCATCGCCGTGGCGATGACGGTCGCATCACTCATTGCCGCCGCGACACTGAGCGCGGCCACGATCCCTTCGACGTCCTTGTCGGCCATCGAGGCGGTGACGAGCGTCAGTCGGCCTGGGGCGAGATATGGACGAAGATCGTCCAGAGCGGTTGCCAGCGTCGCGGCGCCGGCAGGGTTGTGGGCACCGTCGAGCAGGACGTCGCGGCCGTCGATCGCTAGCAGCTCGAGTCGGCCCGGCCAGCGAACCGCCGCGTAACCCTCGCGCCGCGCGGCGCCGGGAACAGCGGCAATCCCCGCCGCCTCGAGCGCGTCGAGGACGGCATCGGCGACTGCGACATTGGCCGCCTGGTGACGCCCGCGCAGGCCGATCCGGGTCCGCCCGAGGCGCGGCAGCTCGACCTCGATGCCGTCTCGATCCAGGCCGAGCAGGGGGGCCGGCGGGACGACGGTCAGCGGGACACGCAGCCGGGCGGCGCGCCGCCGGACGATGGCGAGCGCCTCGCCGTTGGCGCCGGTGACCGCGACGTCGCCGCGCTCGACGATCGCCGCCTTCTCCCGGGCAATTGCCGCAATCGTCGTTCCGAGTCGATCCGTGTGGTCGAGATCGACGTTCGTGATCGCCGCCACTCCACCATCCCAGGCGTGCGTCGCGTCCAGGCGCCCGCCCAGACCAACCTCGACGAGGGCGAGATCGATTCCCTCGTCGGCGAACCAGCGGAAGAGCATCGCGGTGAGGATCTCGAACTCCGTCGGGTCACCGAGCCGGCGCGGGATGCGATCGGCGGCTGCGAGGGCATCGGCCGTGAGCCGGCCGAACGCGACCGGATCGATCGGCCGGCCGCCGATCTGCATTCGCTCGCGGTAGGTCACGAGATGTGGCTTCGGCGTTTCGCCCGCCCTGATGCCGGCCGCCCGCAGGGCCGCCCCGGCGAGGGCGAGGACGCTGCCCTTCCCGTTCGTCCCGGCGACCAGTGCCCCGCGAATGGCGAGGTGCGGATCGCCGAGCTCCCGCAGCAGTGCCCGCGTCCGCCCGAGGCCGAGGCGGATCCCGAAACGGCCTCGCTCCGTTAGCGCTCGGAGCGCCTCCGCATAGCCGGTGTCCGTCGTCACTCGCGCGTCAGATCGTCCTCGTAGAAGACGCACTGGTTGAAGCGCGGCGTCAGGCAGACGTCGTTGACATAGCCCTGCTCCATGTGGACGCCGCCGCGCAGCTGGCAGCGCGAGACATTCGCGTCCTGGCGGATGAGCGCCTTCAGCAGATGCGGTGCCTGGATCGGGATCGCACCGCGGGAGCCGGTCATGTAGAAATGCGGGCAGACGTTTCGGCGGAGGTTCGGCAGCCCGAAGCCGGTGCGGTTCGGGGCGTACTGCGACATGTCGGGTCGGCCGCCGGCCGGTTTTGCGATCGGAGACGGGGCAACCCGGGCGATCGGGGCGACGCCGAACGCGGGTCGACCGGTTGGACCCGATGGGCGCTCGGACTTGGGGCCACGTGCCTGCACTCAATCCCTCGGACTGCGGCGCAGGACGTGGGGTGTCACGCGCGCCGACGGCGCAAGACTACAACGCTCCGCAATCATCCGATGCGTTCCGGGGAACAGTCGCGCCGTGCGACAATCCGGCCGATGACCAGTCGTCGCGGCGGGCGGCCCTCGCAGGTTCGACCTCGACCGCCCTCCACCGGCCGCCCGGCTCCCGCCAAGGTCCGCCCCCGGGCGCCGGCCGCAGGACGGGTGGCCTCCCACCGCCGGGTCGAGCGGACCCGTCGGCTGGCCCTTCCGTTCCGGCTCCTCTTCGCCGTCGCCGTCGTCGCCCTTGGGGCCGGCGTCCTGTTCATCGCCAACGGCGGGGTCGGTCGTGCTGCGGCCTTCCTCGGTTCGTCGCTCGCCGGCTTCGTCGACAACCTGGCGGCAACGCCCGCGCCGTCGGCAGCGCCGGTCGTCGTCGCGAGCGCGCCGGTTCTCAAGTCACCCGAGGAGCCGTATACGAACCAGCCGACGGTCGATCTCGCCGGACGGGTCCCGGAAAATCTCGTCGGCCGGCAGGGTTACGTGATCAGGATCTACGTCGCCATCGGCGATCAGGCTCCGGGTGAGGTCGCGGAGCTGCCGCTGGGCGACCAGGTCACCTTCGTCGTGGCCGGTGTCGGGCTGTCCGAAGGAACGAACACCTTCACGGCGACGATCGCCGGACCCGCCGGTGAATCCGCTGCGTCGCCGGGAGTCGCCTATGTTCTCGACACGTCGGGTCCGGCGATCAAGATCTCGTCACCGAAGGACGGCGGGGTCGTGAACGCCAAGAGCGTGGAGGTCAAGGGCAAGACCCAGGCTCGCAGCAGCCTCGAGTTGACGAACGCGACGACCGGGGCATCGGTCATCGGGGCGGCAGACGTCAGCGGCGCGTTCTCGCTCATCATCCCGATCAGCGCCGGTGTCAACCAGCTGTCCCTGACGTCGACGGATCCGGCCGGCAACGCGAAGACCTCGACGCTCTCGGTCCGTAAGGGCTCCGGCGAACTGACCGCGAAGTTGACGGCGTCGGTCACCTCGATCAAGGCCTCGCGTCTGCCCGAAACGGTACAGGTGTTCCTCGCCCTGACGGATCCGAACGGCCAACCAGTGGCCGGCGCCCAAGCGACATTCTCCCTGGCTGCCCCCAATGTCCCGATCATCTCGAAGTCGATCCAGACCGACGGCTCCGGTCGGGCGGTCTTCACGACGACCATCCCGAAGGGCGCGGCGAGGGGTCAATGCAAGGTGACCGTCATCGTCCACACGACCGATTTCGGGGACGTGAACAGCCTGACGATCATCGCGATCACGAAGTAGCCGGGCGGCATCGACAGGTCGCTCGGTCGCAGCTACCATCAGCCCATGCCACTGTGGCGCTGCCCACACTGT
Source organism: Candidatus Methylomirabilota bacterium (assembly GCA_035490155.1). Classification (GTDB taxonomy): domain Bacteria; phylum Chloroflexota; class Limnocylindria; order Limnocylindrales; family CSP1-4; genus CF-46. The sequence continues at coordinate 3,447 of DATHGS010000525.1, forward strand.
CGGACTCCACAGGCCGAGACGGCCCGCTGCTGGGTCTGCCACAGATCGTCGACCAGTTGCGCCACCTGCCGGAACTTCCGCGGCTCGGTCGCGGCCGGGGTGGGCTACTGCGGGCTCGATCGCAGCCGGGCCCCGCTCCGCGGCGATGAGATTCGGGCCTGCTGGGAGGACGGTCTCTCCCCACCGGACCCGGCAAGTTCCGATCCGGCCGACGACTGGCTGCCCGACATCGACCCGACGGCGCCTCAGCCCGCGCCGGCGCAGAACCTGCCCGTCGTCTCGCCGGCCCCTGTCGCAACCTCCCCGAGGAGCGCCAGGCTATGGGTCGAGGTCGACGTCTGAGGCCAGCGCCAGGCTGAAGAGGCTCTCGGCCCAGGCGAGGATCACGGTGGGCATTTAGTCGTCGGATCCGCCACCACCAGGGCAATGGCCGTGCCGGGCGGACGCTTCCTCCCGGGGTTCGGGTTCTGATCGATGACGATCCAGTCCGGTGCAGGCGAAGCCCCGGCCGGGCTAGTGGTAACAGTGCCGACGACGAAGCCGTCGTCGGTGACATTCCCCGTGGCAACATCGAGTGTCTTGCAGCGATAGTCGTTGACGGTCAGCTGGGCCGGCGTAGGTGTCGGCGTCGGTGCCGGGGTCGGTGTAGGGGTCGGGGTCGGTGTCGGGCTCGGCGTCGGTGACGGTTCTGGACCCTTCGACACCACGTAGTCGACTGGCGTCCCCTTGTTGGCGACAAGCCCTGGGCTGGGCGTCTGCGACACGATCAGGTCAGCGGCGATGACGGGGTCGAAGGCCTCGGTCTGCGTCCCAGGGGCCAATCCGGCGGCCACGAGAAGCTGGACCCCTGCCGCAACGGACTTGCCGCGAATATCCGGCACGGGCACGGTCTCGGGACCTGTGATGACGGTCAGCTTGACCTGG
>DATHGS010000526.1:0-2437 GCA_035490155.1 Candidatus Methylomirabilota bacterium
GATCGCCTGGCCTCGGAGGAAGCCGCCAAAGGATCGCGCGACGCTCGTCTCGAGGAGGCGGGCCTCCTCCTTGTACGCCGGCGGGACGACTCGAAAGAGGAAGGACAGGATGTCATCCCGGTCGACCACCATGTAGAGCGACAGGATGAGGACGATCAGGAGGTTGCCCATGGCCCCGAGGCTCGCGACCGCCAGCTGCTGGACCGGCCCGGCAAGGGCGACGGCGTAGTTGGCGAGATTGTCGAGGAAGCTCGTCGCCTGGGCGACCAGGTCGACCTGGCTGAGCCCCAGGCCGTCGACTCGCGCCTGCCACGGCGCCAGCAGGGTCGGCATGTCCTGGCGGAGCGTCGGGACGCTGGCGACGAAGTCCGAGATCGAGCTTGCCAGGGCGCCGGCGACGAGGACCACGGCGACGATGATCGCTCCGACGAGCAGAGCGTAGACGAGGACGACAGCACCGATCCGGGGCAGGAACGGAACGAACCGGGTCAGTCCGCTGACGAGCGGGCTGAGGATGAAGGCCAGCAGCCAGGCGAGGAAGAAGACGAGGACGACGTCGCCGAAAGCAAAGAAGATCGAGCCAACGAGGCTCAGCAGGACGATCGCCAGGACGAGCGTTCCGAGGACGAGGACGGCCGACAGCCAGCGGCGCTGCCGGTCGGTCACCATCGTCATCGTGGGGTCTGCACCTCGTGCGGCGCGAAACGCATCCTGCGACAAGGGGGCGGTGCCCCCTCCCTTCGACGCCATGGTAGTCCGCGCCGATCACCAGCCGCTTCGCCGGGCGCCTCTCGCTCGTCGACTGGTGCCACTCGCGTTCCGATTCTCGCGCCACGAGTACATGCGACCAGTTGGACGCGCAGGCCTGCCAGTTCGGGTGTGCCGCGGGCCCGATTGCGCGACGGACTCGCCCGGCGAGATTTCCCGGCATCTCGACCGGTCCACTTGTTCCATGGACTCGCCGCACGAGAATCCGGGCGGGGGGGGCGGCGTCGCGGGGGGACGGCGTCGCTGGGCCTTAGCGGAGGCCCATCTTCTCGCGGACCTCGGCCATCGTCGCCTCCGCCTTCGGGCGGAGGCGGTCGGCGCCGGCCTCGAGGATCCCGTCGATCTCGGCCGGCTGCGCCATCAGCTCGAGGTATCGCTCCCGGGCCGGCGCGTAATGGCTCGAGATCCGCTCGGCTAGGAGCTTCTTCGTGTCGACACAGCCGGTTCGGGCGGTTCGCTCGCCGTCCCAGATTTCCTCGTAATCCGGCCCGAACCAGTGGTGGAGCTGGCAGACGTTGCAGACCTCCGGGCGGCCTGGATCGGTCCGTAGGATCCGCTGGGTGTCGGTCACCATCGACATGACTTGCTTCCGGATGACCTCCGGCTCGGCCAGGATCTCGATCGTGTTGCCGAGCGACTTGCTCATCTTCCGGACGCCGTCGGTGCCGAGGACGGTGGGCGTCTCCGTGTAGACCGCCCGCGGCTCCTGGAACGTCTCGCCATAGCGGTGGTTGAACGCCCGGACGATCTCGCGAGTCAGCTCGAGATGGGCGGCCTGGTCCTTGCCGACCGGCACGGTCGTTGCCTTGTAGATGACGATGTCCGCGGCCTGGAGGACCGGATACGTCAGGAGGCCGTGATTGACGTCGTCGGGCTGCTGGGCCTTCTTCTCCTTGTAGGTCGGCGTTCGTTCGAGCCAGCTGACCGGCGTTACGGTGCACAGCAGCCATGCGAGCTCCGCGTGCTCCGGCCGGTGGCTCTGGACGAACAGCGTGCAGCGGTCCGGGTCCAGCCCGAGGGCCAGCAGCGACGCCGCCATCTCGCGGGTCTGCCGACGGAGGGCATCCGCGTCATGGAGGCTCGTCAGGGCGTGGTAGTCGACGATGCAATAGATCGCCTCGAACTGCTCCTGGAGCGCGACGTAGTTGCGGATCGCCCCAAGGTCGTTGCCGAGGTGAACGATCCCGGACGGCTGGATGCCGCTGAAGATGCGCTGGCGAGCGGGCCCGGCGGACGGAGCGGGCGCAGCCGACGGAGCGGGCGCAGGGACGGAGGCTGGTTCGACGTCGGTCGTCATGGCTGGCGAGTGTAGCCGAGCGCCGTCCGCGAAGGTCCGGCGATCGGCGGCGGAGCCGGGTCGAGCGGCGTCCATCGCCACGATCGGGATTTGCAAGATCGCTGTAACGGAATCGATCGGTTCGCGACAAGCGTTGCGACGTCCAAACCCGCTCTCTGATCGGCACGCGAGGCCGCGCCGGTGTGCCCTGGGCGGCCTCCCGCTTCAATCCTCGACGCGTCGGAAGGAGGTGGCCCGGGAAGGAAACGTCGAGTCGCAATTCGGTCGTTTCGCAGTCCACGAGCCCACGGAGGATGCGTCCTTGACCACCTTGTCGCAGCCGGCGCGCGCACCGTCGGCGATCCAGGACCACAAGCTCCCGTTCGTCATCGG
>DATHGS010000527.1:0-4094 GCA_035490155.1 Candidatus Methylomirabilota bacterium
AACCGGAGCCAGTCGACGTCTCGGCCACGAGGTCGATCCGCGGCGGGGTCACGACAGAGCGCCGGCTGGGCCGGCGACGGATGATCTCTGCCGCCTCGCCCAGTGACGCCACGCCGACCACCTCGACGCCACTGACCAGAGACGCTTCCGCGACGGCAGACGCGGGGACGGCGACCCGCCGCAGCCCGCGCCGGGCGAGGGCCGCGGTCATCGGCAGCACCCCCGGGACGGGCCGGACCTCGCCGCCGAGTGACAGCTCTCCGACGAGCGCAATCCGGCCGGGGCCAGCCCGAACCTGCTCCGAGCCGAGGAGGATCCCGAGCGCGATCGCGAGATCGAGCGACGCGCCCGACTTGCGCTGCTCGGCCGGGGCGAGGTTGACCGTGATGCGGCGCGGCGGAAAGGTGAAGCCGGCGTTGCGAATCGCCCCGCGGACCCGTTCGCGGGCTTCCTGGAGGGCGGTGTCCGCCAGGCCGACGATCGTGAAACCGGGCAGCCCGCCGGCGACGTCGACCTCGACCTGGATGACTCGTCCGTCCAGGCCGATGAGGGTTGCCGAGAGGAGGGTCGCCAGCACGCCCGGACCTTACCGCCGGGCCCTCACCTGACGATCATCACCGCCTCACCGGCGGCTCATCGCCGCCTCGACGAGCCGCGAAGCTCAGGTCCTCGCGAGCGCGGTCTGCGCCGCCGGGATCGGTTGCTTGTCCACGACACGGGCAAATTCGAGCATGGATCGTCCCAGCAGCGAATCGGCCTTCGTGAGCATGAACGGGGCCCCTGTGTTCAGGGCGCTGATCGCGCCCCGGTACTCGTTGACGATCTGGTGGTCGATCGTCCGCTTCAGGGCGCCCTCCGCGTTCTTGACGTTGATCCCGGTGAAGGCATTCGATCGGTTCAGGACGAGCTGGATCTTGGCGGCCTCGTAGCCCAGGTGGCTGATCGTCTCGAGGACGAGGCGGACGTTCTTCAGGCACGACAGGTCGGCGGTCATCACGACGAACATCGTCTCGGACGCTTCGAGCACTCCGAGGTTGACATCGTCGAGCCGCTTGTCGATGTCGATGAGGATGTAGTCGTACAGGCCCCGCAGCTGGTCGATGATCGACGGCAGGTGCTCGGGGGTCACGAGCTCGGCGGTTTCCGGTGACGGCGGAGCGAGCAGCAGGTCGATGCCCGAGTCGTGCTTGACGAGAACCTGCCGGATGAGGTCCTGGTCGATCGTCGGCGCCGTCACGATGTCGACGATGCTCTTGCGGTCGAGGCCGAGGTCGAGAAAGACACGGTGGTCGCCGAACTGGAGGTTGCCGTCGATCAGGCAGACCTTGCGACCGAGCTCGCGGTGGAGGGCGATCGCGGCGTTGATCGCGATCGTCGTCGTCCCCACGCCACCCTTCGCGCCGTACAGCGCCAGCACCCGACCGAGGGGTGGCCGACCGACGAGCGCGTCGCGCGGCGCGAAGCGGGCGAGCAGGCTCTTGATCCGGGCCATCAGCTCGGCCGGATGGAACGGCTTGATGAGGTAGTCGTCCGCACCGGCACGCAGGCCGCGGACCTTCTGCTCGACCTCGCGCTCCGCAGTCAGCATGATGATTGGGACGTGCGTCGAGGGCCCCTCTTCGGCCCGGATCTTCGCCGCGACCTGGTAGCCGTCGAGCTTCGGCAGCATCACGTCGAGGAGGATCAGGTCGGGCGCCTCGGCGTCCCACATCCGGAATCCCTCGGTCCCGTCCGACGCGATGACGACGTCGTAACCCTCCTGCTTCAGCGTGTACTGGAGCAGTCGCTGGACATTCGGGTCGTCGTCGACGACGAGGATCTTGGCCGCCATCAGTCTCCTTCCAGTCCCCCGCCGGCAGGAGCATCCTCGAAGACCGGCCGGCCGATTATATGCGCGTCACTCCGAGCGTCGGCGAATGCCCTCTGGAGAAAGGCACCGACACGCTCCTCGTAGGCCGCCGGATCAGTCGCGTGAGCGGCGCTGTGGGGCGCGTTTGGGACGATCCAGTGCTCGACCAGCGGCCCGATCGCCGCGGCGAGCCGCCGACCGTCGGCGGGTGGGACCGTCCGGTCAGCCGCGCCGTGAATGAGCAGGATCGGCACGCTCTCGAGCAATGCGGCGATCCGGATCGGCTCGGTTGCCCGCATGTCGCCGCCGACACGCCGCCCGGCGGCCTCGAACATCCGCCCGGCGACGAACTTCCGGAACGGCACTCGCATACGGTTGCCGACCCCTACGGTCAGCTCGGGCGGGACCGAATCGACCGCGGCTCCGACGATCCGCGGCCGCGGCGCCTCCACGTCGTGGGCCGGGGCGAATGGGTCGAGATCGGCGGACGGCAGGCTGCCGTCGCCGAGGACCGCGATTGAGGCCAGGGCCGTGATGCCGCCCATCGACGTGCCGACGAGCGCCACCCGGGTGGTACCGCGCTCGCCGAGCCAGGCGAGGGCGCCGGCCACGTCCTCGACCTCATAGAGCCCGAACGTCGTCGCGGCCGGATCGGAGTCGCCGTGACCCCTGAAGTCGAGCCCGAGGACCCCCGCCGTGCGACGCAGGAAGGGACCGTACTCGACGAGATCGGGTGCGATCGAACCGGACCAGCCGTGGAGGAGGAGGATCGCCTCGTGCGGGTCGGGCCGCCACGTCTCCGTGGCCCCGTTGTCTCCGCTGGCGGGGGCCGGATGCTCGGCCGGGAGCCAGCGGCCGGCCAGGCGGAGCCCATCGCGCGACCGCAGCCGAACGACCTCGCCACCGAGTGCGTCGACGGCCGGCCCCAGCGCGCCTTCCTCGGGCATGACCCGTGGCGCATCGAGAAGCCGGCTCGCTCCGCGTCCCACCGCGAGGCGAACGAGCGCCGCCGGCAGCGCGAGGATGCCGCCGAGCATCGCCGCGCGACGGATCAACGAGACGCTGGCGGGGTCTCGCCGCCTCCATTGCCGGCCATGCTCTTGCCGATGTAGCCGGTGAAGGGCTCGACGAGCCGGGTGAACTCGGCCGGGATGACGAACTTCGTCGCCGGGCTGGCGCCGAGCGACTTGAGCGCCTCGAGGTACTGCAGGGCCATCGTTTTCTGGTCGACCCCCGAGGCCGCCTGGAAGATCCGGGTCAGGGCCTCGCTGAAACCCTCGGCTCGGAGGATCGCCGCCTGGCGATCGCCCTCGGCCTTGAGGATCTCGGCCTGCTTCTGGCCCTCGGCGACGTTGATCGCCGCCTGGCGCGAGCCCTCCGACTCGGTGATGACCGCGCGCCGCGTCCGCTCGGCCGAGAGCTGGCGGTTCATCGCGTCCTGGACGTCGCGCGGCGGCGTGATCTCGCGGATCTCGACCGTGGTGACCTTGCCGCCCCAGCGCTCGGTGACCTCGTCGAGCTTGACCCGGAGGACCTCGTTGATCTGCTCGCGCTTCGACAGCACCTCGTCGAGGAGGATGTCGCCGATGACCGCGCGGAGCGTCGTCGTCGCGACGCCCTGCAGCGCGCCCGGGAAGTTGACGACGTTGACGACGCTCTTGAGCGGGTCGCTGATGCGCCAGTAGATGAGGAAGTCGACGTTGATCGGGGCGTTGTCCCGGGTGATCGTCGTCTGGCTCGGGACCTCGATGAACTGCTCACGGACATCGACCTTGACCGGCCGATCGATGACCGGCACGAGGAAGCGGAGCCCCGGGTCACGGATCATCGATTCGTTCGTCCGGCCGAGCCGGAAGACGACCATCTTCTCGTACTGCTGGACGACCCGGATCGAGAGATACACGATGACAAGCAGGACGACGACGATGAAGGCGGCGGTCGCCGCAACGATCGGGAGTTCCACGAAATCCTCCGTTCGGTCAGGACGCTGACGATGGTGACGGAACTGGCTCGACGATGGCAGTCAGGCCGTCTGTCCTGACAACCCTGACCGGAGCGCCCCTGTCGAGGGGCCGGCCGTCGGCGCTCCGTGCCGACCATTCCTCGCCGGCGAGGTAGATCGAGCCAAGCGGCTCGATCGGTCGTCGGACGATGGCTTCCGCCCCCTTAGGTATCGCCACAGCACGCCCGACGGTTCCCTCCGGCGACACCATGCCCCGGCTGCGAACCGCTGCCCAGACGACGA
>DATHGS010000528.1:0-3558 GCA_035490155.1 Candidatus Methylomirabilota bacterium
GCGCATCGCGTGGCTGCCATCGAGCTTGGCGGCCGGCAGGCGCCACTGCGGCAGCGGCTCGATCCGGGGATAGACGACGACGCTCACCCCGGTCCCCACGGCGGCCGACGATTCGAAGAAGCCGAACGGGTCGCCGGTCCGGATCTGGAGCGGTTCCACCCGGAAGTGGCCGCGGCGGACGAGCGGGACCCGGACCAGCCACGATCGCTCGGCCCGTGGCCCAAGCGGGATCGCACGGCCCGGCAGGCCGCCGGGCAGCGTCGTCGGGTTGTGGACTTCGAGCCAGGGCTTCGGGACGCGACTCGTGTTGCGGAGCGTGTAGGTGACCCGGATCTTGTCGCCGACGTGGCCGCTCAGCTGGCTCACCGCATAGCCGGCCTCGAGATCGGACAGGCCGAGGCGGGTGAGGACGTACGAGCCGCCGACGACGATGATCGCCAGGTAGACGAGGTAGAACAGGAACCCGAGGCCGGTCGAAAACGCAGCGACGAGCAGAACCGCCGCGATGAGAACGAGTTGGAGCCGCCGCAGCATCCGGTGAGCCTCGCGATCCGGGTGGAGTTGGCTATGCGCTCGCGGCGCCCTGACTTGCCGGCTGGATTGCCCGCGGGCCGCCCGGTCCGCCGGTCGGGCGGATGCCCTCGATCGGCGTCGCGTCGAGCAGCTCGCGAATGATGTTTGCCGCCTGGACGTCGTGGATGGACGCGCTCGTCTTGATGATCAGGCGGTGGGCCAGGGCCGGCTCGGCGAGCGCCTTGACGTCATCCGGGATGACGTAGTCGCGGCCGAGCAGACCGGCCAGCGCCTGCCCGGCACGGTACAGCGCGATCGATCCGCGAGGCGACGCGCCAAGATAGACGTCAGGGTGGTTGCGGGTCCCGTTGACGAGCCGGACGATGTAGTCGGCGACCGTCGAGTCGACGTAGATGTCGCGGATCGCGTTCTGCATCCCGGTCAGCTCCTCGACCGAGCAGACGACCTCGAGCTCCTCGAGCGGATGGCTTCGCTTCTGCTCGTCGAGGATGACGACCTCCTCGATCGGCTGCGGATAGCCGAGCCGGATCCGGAGCATGAACCGATCGAGCTGGGCCTCCGGCAGGGCGAACGTGCCCTCGTACTCGATCGGGTTCTGCGTGGCGATGACGAGGAACGGGTCCGGCATCGAATAGGTCGTGCCGTCGATCGTCGCCTGGCGCTCCTCCATTGCCTCGAGGAGGGCCGACTGGGTCTTCGGCGTGGCCCGGTTGATCTCGTCGGCCAGGACGACCTGGGCCATGATCGGGCCGGGCCGGAACTCGAACTCCTGGTTCTTCTGGTTGTAGATCGACAGGCCGGTCACGTCCGAGGGCAACAGGTCGGGGGTGAACTGGATCCGCCGGAAGCTGCAGCCGAGGCTGCGCGCGATCGCCTTCGCGAGGACCGTCTTGCCGGTGCCGGGAACGTCCTCGATCAGGAGGTGCCCCCGACACAGGAGGGCGACAAGGGCGAGGCGGACTTCGTGATGCTTTCCGACGATGACTCGCTCGACGTTCGCGAGGACCTTCTCGCCGGTCTGCTCCAGGTTGCTCATCAGGCTCCTCAGGGAATCGCGAACCCACGGTGGGGCCGCCGTGGGGTGTCAATTGATAGTACGCCCGAGACGCCGGATGGGTTCGCTGCGTGACGGACGGCCACACTCTGCCAGTCGCCCGTCAGGCCCGCATCTCGTCGTCTGGCGCCTCGTCAGCCGCGGAGAAGGGTGATCCCGCCGACCGCCAGGGTCATCATGCAGCCGACAAAGCCCATTGCCGCCAGGAAGTACTCGCCGCCGGCAAAGGCCGCCACGGCCACGACTCCGAAGAGCAGGCCCATGACGACCGCGACGGCGGCCATGCCGATCCGTTCGAGCGCCGGACGACGTTCGCGGATCTCATCCGAAGTTCGGGGCTCGGTCCAATCCGGCCCAGTGTCGTCGTCGGCAGAATCGGGCCGCTCGGCGATCGGCTCGCCGGTCTTCTCGTCGGTCATTTGGCCACCGTATCGAAATACATCTTGAGAAGCGAGCCCGCCAGCGGAACGGCCCGCTGCGCGCCACGGCCGCCCCGTTCGACAAGGACGGCGATCGCGATCTGCGGATCGTTGGCCGGAGCGAAGCCGATGAACCACGAATGCGGTTCGCCGCTCCCTCCAAGTTCCGCCGTCCCGGACTTGCCCGCGGTGGTGATGCCGGGAACGGCCGCACCCGGCGTGAACTGCCGGCCGAGCGTGCCCTCGACGGCGCGGACCATCGCGACGTTGATCGCCGCGGCCTCCTGCTGCGAGATGACCCGCCGGAGAGGCGAGGGCGCAACCGTCCGGGTGCCGGAACGACCGGTCAATGACGTGACGAGATGCGGCTGCATCAGCTCACCGCCGTTGGCGACGGTCGCCGCGACGAGGGCCATCTGGAACGGCGTCACAAATGTCTCAGCCTGGCCGTAGGAGGCGTTGGCGAGCTCGACGTCGTCGACAAACCCACCCGGCTGCTTGCCGCTGCCGTTCGTCACCTGCGACGCCGCGACCGGCAGGTCGAAGCCGACGTCGCCCGAGAACCCCAGCTTCGCCGCGTACTCGGCCAGGGCTCCGCCGCCGGTCTTCAGCCCGGCGAGGGCAAAGAAGATGTTCGAGGAGACTTCCGTCGCGTGGGCCAGGTCCAGCGTTCGGGCCGGCACGCCCGGGTGCTCCCTGATCCGGAACCCGTCGACAAGGAGTCCGTCCCGCTCGGCTTTCGCCTGGTTCGGGAAGGTCGTCGACGCGTCGATCGCCCCGGAGCCGAGGGCGGCAGTCGCGGTCACGATCTTGAACACGGAGCCTGGCACGTAGCGGCCCTGGGTGGCCCGGTTGAGGAGCGGCTGGCTGGCAGCGCCCTTGACGGCGGCGAAGCCCTGGTCCTCGGTCGCCGGGTTGGCGATCGCCGATGCATCGAACGTCGGGGTCGACGCCATGACGAGGACCTCCCCGGTTCGCGGATCGAGCATGACGACCGCTCCCTTGTCGGCGCCAAGGCCCTTGACCGCCGCCTTCTGGAGCGCCAGCGAGAGCGACAGGGTCAGGGTCTGGGGGTCGGACGGGTTCGCCTCGAATTTCTTGAGGAGATTGCGGATGGGATCGGGGTCGCTCACGCCGATCAGCTGTGCGGCGTACGAGCGTTCGAGACCGGCGGTTCCGAACTGCCGGCTGGAGTAGCCGATGACGGCGCTGACGCTCCGTTCCGGGTAGACCCGGTACGGGTCGCCGTTGTCATCGCGCTTCGTGGTTGCCAGGACCTTCCCGTCGCGATCGAGGATCCTCCCGCGGACGACGTTCCGGGCCGCGGCGATCACGGCGGGATTGTCGGCGGCGTTCGAGAGGTCCGGCGAGCGGAAGACCTGCCAGTAGCCGGCCCAGCCGGCCAGGACCCCGAACGCGATCGTCAGGGCCAGCCCGACGTGGGCGATGCTCCGCGAGACCGGCCGGCGATCCATCACCCGGCCCGCCTGGCCAGTCTCGCGAGTCGTCCGGGTTGGCGTGGCGGCGGTGGCGGTTCGACACCCTTGTCCG